>CAZJUM010000010.1:0-26452 GCA_964549175.1 uncultured Pseudomonadota bacterium
AATAAAAATAGATTCTAAGCACATACAGAACAAAAAAATCCGCTTTTAAAGCCCAAGGTGGCTCCATAATGGCGTCGCCTTGCGGAGTCTTAAGGTAAAATCATACAGACTCCACAGCTCTTCGAGACTATGGAGCCACCAGAGAGAAACTAGCTGAACAGTTACAAAATCACTTCATTAGTTCTTCTCTCAACGATCACAGCGTCGATCAGACAACAAGGGAAGCGATTTATACCGTAATTTGGTTTGATGCCGCACAGATTGATTATATGGCCGAATGCAATCGCCGGAATCAGAGCTACCTTCAGCGCCAACGCTTCCGGATTAACAAAGATCCCCTTTCCGTCTTTTCGACTGATTATCCCCTCTTGTTCCGGCTCCGTGAGCACACCGCGAATTGTATTTCGGCTGAAATTGGCTATAGTGCTTGACAAATACACCAAAAGATTTCCAACATTGTAATGCCGATTGAAAATTTTACGCGGGAGCTCAGAAAAAGGCTGAGAGGGAGATAATCCGACCGTTGAACCTGATCCGGATAATGCCGGCGGAGGAAAACCGAACAAGATTTCTTCAGCCATCTTCCTCTGGGAGATGGCTTTTTTTTTGTCTTAAATTTGACTACACTGAGGATAAAAGCATGAAAAAACAATTAGATATATATTTTCTGGTTTTTTTAGGAATATTCTTTAATACTCCGGCTTGGGCTCAGGCAGTCTCCGAATTAATTGTGATGACTCATGACAGTTTTAATGCCAGCAAAAAAGTAATCGTCGCTTTCGAAAATGAGAATAATGCGAAAATTAGATTTCTTAAAGCAGGGGATGCCGGTGCGGCATTAAATCAGGCGATTTTGTCTAAATCCAATCCGATGGCCGATCTTTTTTTCGGAGTGGATAATTCCTTTTTAAGCCGCGCGCTCAAAGCTGATATTTTTGAACCTTATCGATCAAAAATATTGAAAAGTATCCCCAAGAAGTATCAGCTCGATTCCAGTTTTCGTTTACTGCCAGTCAATTTTGGTGATGTTTGTCTCAATTTTGACAAGGCTTGGTTTAAAAAGCATCATTTGACACCACCAAATAGTTTAGAGGACTTGACAGATCCAAAATATAAGGGACTGACTGTGGTTGAAAATCCGGCGACATCTTCTCCCGGATTAGCATTTTTATTGGCCACGATCGGACATTTCGGAAAGAACGGTTTCATTAACTATTGGAAAGCATTAAAGAAGAATGATGTTTTGGTAACCGATGGATGGAATACCGCCTACTGGGGTGAGTTCAGCGCCGCGTCCAAAGGGAATCGACCACTTGTTGTCAGCTATGCGAGCAGTCCTCCGGCAAGCGTCTTTTATTCTGAAACACCACTAACGGAATCTCCCACCGGGGCAATAGTTTCCGGAGGAACTGCTTTTAGACAAATCGAGTTTATTGGCATATTGAAAGGAACAAGCAAACTATCTTTGGCAAAGAAATTTGTTGACTACATTTTAAATGTTAAGTTTCAAGAAGATATGCCGTTGCAAATGTTTGTTTTTCCGGTTAATCAAAATGCTAAACTTCCTAAGATCTTTATAGATCATGCTTTGGTGGCAAAGGATCCTGTTGAGTTGTCCTATACTGAAATTGATCAGAATCGGGAAAAATGGATCGAAATGTGGACTGAGGTCGTGTTAAGGTGAAACATCGAATTTGGCTGGTCATACTACCAATCTGTTTTTTGGTGGTGTTCTACTTCTACCCTCTTTTAAATATCCTCATTTTGGGGCTTTTATCAGATGGGAAATGGGGTGTTGAAAAGTTCCTGCAACTGATTTCAAAAAGCTATTATTTGAAGACTTTTTGGTTTACGACATGGCAAGCATTTCTCTCAACACTTCTTGCTTTGGTAACCGCATTGCCGGGCGCGTATATATTTGCCAAATATCAATTCCCCGGGAAACGCCTCCTTAGAACCATATCAACACTACCCTTTGTTTTACCGACTATAGTTGTTGCCGCAGCTTTTCAAGCATTATTGGGGAAAAACGGCTTCTTTAATATCTTGTTTTCAAAGCTTTTTACCTTTGATGAACCAGTGATTCAAATTAACCATTCGATTTGCTTTATATTAATTGCTCATGTCTTTTATAACTATTCCGTTGTATTTCGTATTATTAGCGGATTCTGGTGCAATATAAAAGACGAAATGAATGAGGCCGCTTCTTTATTAGGGGCAAGCCCTAGTCAAGTTTTTTTTAAAGTGGCACTCCCCTTATTAAAACCAGCATTGTTAGCGTCATCCATTTTGGTCTTTATACTCTGTTTTAGCTCATTTGGCGTTGTATTGATTCTCGGAGGCCCCCGATATGCGACTATTGAAGTTGAAATATATCGCCAAGCTGTCAATTATTTCAATTTACCTGTTGCCGCCGCACTATCCTTAATACAGATTGTATTTACCTTTATTTTAATGTGGGTTTACACAGGAATTCAAAGAAAAACCGCGATCTCTCTGACTCCAAAAGGTACCGACACCAAAACAAGAAAAAGTATTGGCACGGGGACAAAATTAATCATCGCCGCAAACTGCGGATGTGTGTTCATTTTTATGGGTACACCACTGATTGCCTTATTGCTGCGATCCATCGTGCATCAAGGAAAATTCTCACTGATATATTACTTCGCGCTATTTGAAAATAAGACTGACTCGATATTTTTTGTACCGCCAACCCATTCTATTCTTTTCTCCCTGGTATTTTCGTTACTTACATTAGTTTTTGCCGTGGTTCTGGGATTACTTGCCTCAACAGGTCTTGCCTCAAGCAATAACCGGTTTGTCGCTATTTTGGATCCGATTTTCATGTTACCACTATCTACATCTGCGGTTACGCTTGGATTTGGTTTTATAATCGCGCTGGATAAACCACCGCTTAACTTACGCTCGTCACTATTGCTGATTCCCATCGCGCATACTTTAGTGGCCTTACCTTTTGTGATCCGGAGTATTCTTCCTAGCCTCAAGAGTATTCCGAAGAGTTTAAGGGAAGCCGCGTCGTTGCTCGGAGCATCACCAAGAAAAGTATGGTACCATGTTGATTTTCCGATTATCTCAAAAGCCATCATCATAGCTGCTATATTTGCCTTAACCATAAGTCTTGGTGAGTTCGGTGCTACTGTTTTCATAGCCAGACCTAACGCGCCAACAATTCCGCTCGCTATTTATCGTTTCTTAGGTCAACCCGGTTCAATAAATTACGGACAGGCGATGGCAATGAGCTGTATTTTGTTGGCGGTTACAGCCGTTGGTTTTCTCTTTCTGGAGAACCTTCGAGGAGATCTTCAATCTGAGTTTTAACTATGCCAATACTGGAAATCAAAAATATCACCAAATCATACGCGTCATCGGGCAACTCACGTGTTCAGACAAAAATCCTTGATAATGTAAGTTTTGAAATGAGTCACGGATCAATAATCGCTCTTTTGGGTCCGTCCGGATGTGGAAAAACAACACTATTGCGTATTATTGCCGGATTGGAAAAGGCGGATTTTGGCTCCGTGTTATTTGATAGTAAAGACATGGAAAAAGTTGCCCCTTATAAACGAAGATTTGGGATGATGTTTCAAGATTTTGCGCTATTTCCTCACAAAACGGTGTATGAAAACGTCGCTTTTGGTGTTCAGTTCCAAAATAGTTCACAAACTGATTTTCCATTAAATAGGAACTACGCGAAAAAAATTCTAAACCTTGTTGGACTAAGTGACTTTTCTGAAAGAAGTGTAAATGCCCTTTCGGGTGGAGAAAAGCAGCGAGTAGCACTGGCTCGAAGCCTTGCTTCCAATCCAAGACTTCTAATGTTGGACGAACCACTTGGCTCCCTTGATCGAGCGTTAAGAGAGGTATTGGTGGAAGAGCTGCACTATATTCTGAAATCACTTCAAATGACAACTATTTTGGTTACCCATGATCAAGCCGAGGCATTTGCCATTGCTGACAGCATCATTATTTTAAATCAAGGTAAAATTGAACAAATCGACATACCTGAAAAACTTTATGAAAAGCCACTCAACAAGCATGTGGCGAAATTTCTCGGCTTTAAAAACCTCCTCAGTGGAAGCATATCAAAAAGTGGACATATAATCACGAAAATTGGTGTCATCCCAAAAGCACATCAACTGGCTCCTGAAACGAAGGTGACAGTTCTTATCAGACCGGAAGCCGCAAAATTGAGGTCCACATCATCAACGACTGAAAACCGATGCCTGGAAATCACCGGTTCAATTGTAGCCAGGATTTTTCAGGGAGATAAGTACAAAATCACCTTGAAACTAAATAATGGCGCGGAACTAACTTTTGATATCTCAAACGAAGTGATTCCTCCCGGAATCGGTCAAAAAACGGAGCTTCAATTAAATTTATCCGGTATAGAACTTATCGAAGCCAATGTAGATTGATTGAATATAAGAATTCTGGTATCATTTGGCACAACAGCTATCAAAAGACAACATCTAAGGAGAAGATGCTTATGAGTGAATCGGTATTTAAGTTATATTATTATAATAAACGATTTTTAATTTTATTCATCGGTATTTCTTGTGTCGGATTGGCTGTCTTGGTGTTCAGTCTAATAACCGGGAAGCCTCCGGCGGGTGGGTCCGGATTAATTTTCGCGATTGCCCTTTACTTTTTATTTCGGAAGCATGTGGTTTTGGCAATGTTTGATGAGCATTTCGAATATAAAATAACCCCCCTAAATTCAGCTAAGCTTGTTAAATATTGTGATATCGAAAATTTGTATCTGGAACCAAAAAGGATCAATCTGCGACTTGATGTTGGAAATGGGGTTCTATTTATCCCCACAAACTTATTGAATGCGACAGAACGAAGAGACGCATTCAATAAGCTAAAAAAGAAGTGGGAGGAAAAACAGGTCAGCAAGTGATATGATGAATGAGTGAGATCCTATCCTCGGGGGTAGTTATTTCAAATGCTGCTCCCTCTTGAAAGTGCTGTTATAGGCAATAGTTACCTTCATGTTGTTCAATAAACTGTTAAAAAGATTGGCGTAATCACAATTAAATCTGCCACATTTGGAATTATTAGTTCCCCTGTTTTGAGCTTCAAGATTTTTTGACTTAATATCAGGAAAGCTGAAATGAATCTTGAGCATAACTTCCGTTACGGGTCAGGTAAAATCATAAAGAACAAATGCGAGCTCCTAAAGCTGGCAGAAGAGCTTGGAATCGAAAAACAATTTAACATTTATTCAGTGGCTTAATCTGAGGGCTCCGCTGTTCTTTTTTCACCCACCTTACTTTTTTGCAACAGAGCCTATGATTACATTATTTGGGGAAACAAAAAAACTCGAAAGGAATGTTGATAAGTTTTTGTATATTTTGCGGGGAACCAGTTTTATTTTTTCTGAGGCGATCCAGGAATATCTTAATGGTGATTTTCAATCATACTGCAAATGTGTTATAGATGTTCGCGAACTGGAAGCGAAAGCGGACAAATTGAAACGCGGAATAAAAAATAAGCTATACCAAAATATGCTGATTCCTGATGCTCGAGGAGATGTCTGGGATTTGATCGAATCATTGGATAAAGTTTTGGATATTGTCAAAAAAGTATTGGAAAATATCTCGTTTGAGAAACCTGTGGTACCGGACATTATTGCAAAGCATTTCTTGAAGATTGCAGATCATTCCCAAAGAACCATTGTTGAACTTGTTAACGCGACCAATGCTTATTTAACCAATTTTAAACATGTAAAAGAACACATCGATAAAGTGATGTTCTACGAGCATGAAATTGATAAAATTGAAGATATGGTCATAAAAAGCATATTCGCGACGGATCAAATTGAAACACTGAGTCATCGAATTCAATTGCGCTATTTTACGGAAAAAATGGCTTTATTAAGTGATATCGCTGAGTCCGTGTGTGAAAAGCTATCGGTGTTTGTGATCAAACGCGAAATCTAATCTTCTATCCAATAATGATAACAATACTCTTTTTTCTGTCGAGTGGTCTTTTTTTAGGTTGGTCACTGGGAGCAAATGACGCGGCCAATGTGTTTGGTACCGCTGTAGGCTCTAAAATGGTGAAATTCACTACTGCTGCTTTGATATGCAGTGTCTTTGTTGTTCTAGGTGCGGTCGTTTCCGGTGCCGGAGCTTCGCATACACTGGGTAAACTGGGTGCTGTCAACACATTGGCAGGCGCATTTACAGTAGCTTTGGCGTCAGCGGTGGCGGTGTTTCTGATGACTAAAGCGTCTTTGCCGGTTTCCACATCGCAGGCAATTGTGGGTGCGATTATCGGTTGGAACATATATTCCGGTTATCCCACCGATATAAAAGTGGTAAGCAAAATTGTTTCGACTTGGTTTTTCTGCCCTATTTTGGCCATGGTTTTTTCCATCATTTTTTATTTTTGTGCACGTTGGATCACACATCATTCAAAGATCCATCTATTTCGATTGGACTCCCATGTTAGAGTGGGACTGATCATCGCCGGTGCTTTTGGTTCTTATAGTTTAGGTGCTAACAATATCGCGAATGTGATGGGGGTGTTTATCTCTGCCTCCCCGTTTTTAGAAATAAATGTCGCCGATTTGTTTTCATTTTCCAGTACTCAGCAATTGTTTTTAATTGGTGGTATTGCCATTGGTGTCGGTGTGTACACATATTCACGGCGTGTGATGATGACGGTTGGTTCAAGTATCTACGCGCTTTCTCCCATGACGGCACTGGTGGTAGTGATGTCGAGTTCTTTGGTGCTTTTTGTATTTGCTTCTCAAGGGCTACAGCAATTGTTCATTTTTTTTCACATTCCCCCTATCCCGCTGGTGCCGGTTTCCAGCTCCCAAGCGGTAATTGGTTCTGTAATTGGAATTGGTTTGGCCAAAGGCGGACGTAACGTAAACTTTGGTGTTCTGGGAAAGATCGGTATTGGTTGGGTGACCACGCCGGTAATATCGGCATTAATGTCGTTTATAGCGCTCTATTTTATGCAAAATGTCTTTATGAATGTCGTTTATACTTAGCTGAAGAAAGAACTAATTGCTATTTCATAGCTTCATTGAGCTGAGGCAAAAGAATTTTCTTTTTGTATTGGATGTGATGGCTATAGTGGTAAGAAAACTGCTGGTATTAACGAACATCTGACACCCGATAAAACTGATTTGCTGGTCGTTGCCATTGGTGTCGATCAAGTATCGGATCTCGTTGATGAAATAATCGTCAACAATGCTGCCGAGAATCTGATGTTAAACCCGGAGGGCTTTGGGAAAAAAGGCAGTAAAGAAAAAGCTGAAGAAACACAAGAAAAAATCAATTGTATCATCAAACATGACTTTTCCCGCTCTATTTTAAGTCGAAGCGCATTCAAATTCGAAGGGTTCACCAATTTGAGATCACTGCTTTTTTATTTTGATTGGGTTGTGATTATAATTTCAGTTTTTATATCTGTGGTACCGAGGAACGCGAAAACTGCCTAGGACGCCATTGGGGGAAAGGACCAATTGCCAAAGTTGGTTTTTTCGCGCTCGAAATGAACCGGCGCTAGAAAGCAAATAATATTTCCACATACGATAAAATTGGGTATCGTAGTTTTGAGTTAATTTACCCCAATTCGATTTAAAATTACGATACCAGCACAATAAGGTGCGGTCATAGTCGCAACCAAAACTATGCCAGTCCTCTAACACAAATAATCCCTCAAAGGCCGTGGAAACTTGCTTGACAGAGGGAATCTTGGAATTTGGAAAAATATATCGCGCGATCCAGGGATCTCCTACAGCCGCCGATTCATTACATCCTATGGTGTGTAATAAAAACAATCCGTCATCTTTTAGACAGCGGTGAACGGTTTGCATATAAGTTTCATAATTCTTAACACCCACATGCTCGAACATACCAATGGAAATAACACGATCAAATGTTTCCTTGATATCGCGATAATCTTGCAAGCGAATGTCAATGGGAAGCCCGTGACAGATTTCCTTAGCGTATTTGGCCTGTTGCTTGGAGACAGTCACCCCCACTATATTGATATCATATCGTTCGGCAATAAATTTGGCAGTCCCGCCCCATCCACACCCGATATCAAGGAGACTCATTCCTGGCTTTAGTTTAAGCTTTTGGCAGATCAGATCCAGTTTTGCTTCTTGGGCTTCATCTAAGGTTGACGCGGTTTCCCAGTACCCACAACTGTATATCATACGCTTGTCCAGCATATTTTGGTACAGATGATTGCCAATATCATAGTGCTTTTCCCCGATTTGGAAGGCTCTGGATATTTTTTGGGGATTGAATAATTTTGCTTTAAGGGCCTCATAATACCAGGACAGTGGTTTAATCGTTTTGTGTAATTGACATCTCAATAATCTGTAAAAAAACTCATCCAATTGCTTACAGTCCCACCAACCCCTCATATAGGTTTGCCCAAGGCCGATTGATCCGCGAAGGACAATTTCAGAGTAGGTATTTTCATTGGTAATCTGAATATCCCAAGGTCGATCACCATTGAGTTCGATATCGGTTTTGGCTAAGAGGCTTTTTATTTTTTTTTGATAAGAATGATTTTTCATCGTCTTTACCCGTTAAAAATTTGCTTACAAGAAAGAAGCCATTGTTTAAAGAGTTCTTTTTTACAAAAACCTCCTTAAAGAAAACGACTCAGGAGGTGACAACGTTTCCCAAATAGCGGTGTCACCACATGAATAAAGCGAGCGGCAACACGAAGTATGGGTGATTTTGAGGCAACACTATCAAACTTTATTTAAAATGTGAATATTATCTTTCGAAAAAGCGTCGCTCAGTTTTTGACTGAAACTGAACTTTATTCCAAAGAACAATAAGGTTTGGGAGCTGTATCAGATTTACTCTTGGTAGGTGAAGGGTGAGTTTATTAGCTTAGGGAAACTCTGAAGTATGTTCCAGATTTGAGTCGTAGCATATTATTTGACTATTCAGGTTTTTTTAAAAGCATTAGTCAGAGAATTTTTAGGAAAGTAGGAGTGAGTCCATCGCAAGCTCTTCACCTTGTGTGGAGTAAAATTTGTTCAATAGATCATTGACGGTCAAACTTTTTCTCTCTTCACCGCGTATATCAAAAATTATCTTCCCCTGGTGAAGCATGATCAATCGATTACCAAGTGCTATGGCTTGTTTCATATTGTGTGTGATCATAAGTGTGGTGAGCTGATCCTCTTCCACAATTTTTACGGTCAACGCTAAAATTTGGTTGGCTGTTTTCGGATCGAGTGCCGCAATGTGTTCATCCAGTAAAAGGACTTCCGGACGTGACATTGTGGCCATCAGCATAGTCAATGCCTGCCGTTGTCCCCCGGAGAGTAATCCGACATGATCCAGTAAGCGATCTTCAAGCCCCAGTCCCAGTTTTTTTAGCTGCAAACGGAACATTGATCTATCCTTGGATTTAACACCGATTCCCAATCCTCTCTTCTTTCCTCGTTTGAATGCCAATGCCATGTTCTGTTCAATGGTGGCCGAAGGGCAAGTGCCTAACAACGGGTCCTGAAAAACGCGTGAGATTAGTTTGGCTCGTTTGTATTCCGGCCAGTGCGTGACATCGTCTTTGCCAATTTGAATTGATCCCTCATCCAAGAAAAAACCACCGGCGATACCGTTAAGTAAAGTGGATTTCCCCGCTCCATTGGAACCAATGATGGTAACAAACTCACCTTCTTTTATTTTCAAACTGATCCCACTGAGAGCACGTACTTCATTAACACTGTTTTTATGAAAGTACTTGGTATTGTTTTCGATAATGATCATCGCTGAATTATCCGTTTCTTTATCGTGGGAGTGATTAAGGCCAGAACAACCAAAATAGCCGTTATTAAATTGAGATCACTGGGACTAAAACGAAAATCACCAATTTCCAACCCCAATGCCAAAGCAATAGCCAGGCGATATAGTATTGACCCCAATAAGGCGGCTATTATTGCCCTGATTATGGTTTGGCAACCGAAAACAGTCTCACCGATGATAACGGAAGCCAAACCGGCAATGATGGTTCCAATACCCATTCCAACGTCAGAAGCCCCTTGGTTTTGCGCGACTAGCGCGCCACTTAAGGCGACCAGGACATTGGATAGACCAACGCCAAGTATGATAATGCTATGGGTATTGACGCCCTGACTGGTAATCATTTGTGGGTTGTCTCCGGTCGCTAGTAGCGCCTGACCCAATTCAGTAAAGAGAAACCAAATGACTGAGACAACCACAATCATAGCGAAGATACCAAACACGATAAGGCCCGCCAAATGCGGTGGCACCCCTAAAGCAATGATTGGGTCGAAGACTGTATTGACATTCAGCAACGCGACGTTAGGACCGTTCATGATGCGAATGTTAATAGAGTAAAGAGCAATCATGGTTAGGATGGAAGCCAATAAATGCAGAATCTTAAATTTTGTATTCAAAATCGCGGTGGTGGCGCCAGCCAAAAATCCTGCTGCCATCGCGATCAATAGTGTTAGATAAGGATTGACACCATTAGTGATTGCTACGGCAGAAACGGAAGCTCCCAAGGGTAAACTGCCGTCTACGGTAAGATCCGGGAAGTCCAAAATTCGAAATGTCAGATAGACCCCGATCACCATAATGCCATAGGCGAGCCCCTGCTCAATAGCACCAAGTGCCGCGTAGAATGTCATCAAAACCCTTGCGATTAATTATTTATCGTAAATTTTATCGGCTTGTTTCAACAGTCTTTTGGGAGGTGTCGCTCCCATAATTTTAGCATATTTGGTATTGATGTGTAACTCCAACTCCTTTTGAAATTCAACAGGAATGTTCGCGGGGCTGGCGCCTTTCAAAATTTTAAGAGCCATCGCGCCAGTTTGATATCCATGCTTGTAATAATCAAATCCCATGGCCGCAACCGCGCCTCGTTTCACTGAGCTCACATCACCGGCAAAAATAGGCATTTTATATTGAATTCCCACTTTGATAGCCGATTCCAGGCCGGATACGATTGTATTATCTGTAGGAATAAAAACCGCGTCTACCTTTCCGACTAAACTTTTTGCAGCTTGATACACTTCACTGGTTTTGGAAGCGGTCGCATCAATCACTTTGATTCCCATTTTACTGCTGAGTTGCTTCAAGGTTTTAACCAGGACTTTGGAGTTGGCTTCACCGGCGTTATACATGACACCCAGTCGCTCCATATTAGGTTTGAAAGCCAGCAACATCGCCAGGTGTTTTTCCAAAGGAAGTAAATCGGAAACACCGGTAGTATATCCACCTGGTTTTTCTAAATTACTGACCAAGCCGGCAGCGACGGGGTCAGTTACAGCCGAGAAAAGAAGTGGTCGTTTCAGATCACTTGGCGCTTTTTCCAGTGCGCGGGCACATGCTTGTGCGGATGGTGTGGCAATGGCCACAATCAAATCCGCTTTTTCACTCAGGATTTGTTGACCGATCTGGGTGGCAGTCCCCATATTGGCCTGAGCGTTGTGAACCTTAAATCTCACTGATACCTGCTGCTCTGTCATGTAGTCTTTGAAACCTTTCAACACAGCATCCAAGGCCGGATGTTCGACGAATTGATTGACCGAGATATCATAGGATTGAGCCATTGCCGTATGAAAAGAGACAAGCCCCAATGTCATTGCAAATAATATAAGTTTTTTCATTTGACTCCCTGATTAAAGTTAAACAAATTGTTTCTATTAATACATCCCTTATCAAAAAATTTTCCCCATAACTCCGAGCATATCAATTCTATGCGCTTTCACCTCAAAAGTAGGCACTCGGTTTTCAGAAAATGGAATCATTTTACGGAATTCATAGGCGTGTTTCGGATTAAACACTGAAATATCCGGAATCAATGCCCATAGATTTGGCGTTTTTTTGTGTCTTTGAAGAGGTCTGTATAGTAAGGTTACTATCGTACTCATCGATATCTGGTCAACTCAAACTTTTCAGAAAGGTGCGCCTGGTAAGTGGACCGATGATTTTTTAACTTTCTGTCATTATCCGCAAAGCATGTGGTATTCATGTTCACGAAGCCGATCTCAATCAACAAATGGCTGAGACCTTTTGTGACACCAGACAAAATCAAATCATTCGTTTTGGATTAAGCGTCGAGAAGTCATCAGAGAAGAAAAATGTTATCGGCTGATTGTCTTAAATATTCGGTCTTCCGTTTTCTCAGCATATTTGGATTGACGTCCGGTTTTCTGGCTGCTTCTGTATCTTGTATCCCTGTTCAATCGCTAATTTTACGGCATTGATCTTAAATTGAATTAAATATCGTTTCCTTATCATAATCAGCTTCTAAGTTTACAATTTAAGGTAGGCTTATCGATTTAAAAATTTTGCGTTTAGCGTTTTGCTTAATGTGATTTCCACTCCGTAAAACTTTGTGTAAACTTTTCCCCGCGGATCACAAGCCACGATGTCAGCTGTGACTTTTGAGGCGTTGTGTTTCGAAACATCCACCGAAACACAAAACGGCGTGTCAAAGGGAACGGGGTTGATGAACCGGGCCTCATTTATTTTCAATGGTAAACTCGCATTACCATATTGATTCCGTGCCCAAACCACAACAGCTTGTAGTAAGGAGTCATCAGCAAAATGATTAAATCTTGACACCGGAAATTGTCCCTGGTCTTGAGGCGCAATATGATCGATTGAGCAGTTTATGGTAATGTTTGTCTCATCCACACGGTTTATTTTCTTAATTATTTGCAGTGAAGGTCCGTGAAATAGTGTGCCGTCTTGATATAACGATTTCACATCGATGGTATGATCGTTTGGTGGTTTCAATTGGTAGTGAATAGTTTGGGAATCAGAATACTTTGATAAAACGAATTCCGATTTATAGTGAAAAATGGGGAAACCTTTGCTTGTTTTACTTGATACGCTTACCTCAAGCGTTAATTCTCCATTGGTCGCTTCAATGGGATAAATAGCAACACTAAATTTTTTATTGGGTTGGTCCTTCAGAATAATTCCATTTAAAACTCGTGATTGACTGCTTTTGACTACTCGAAATCCTGGAAATTGTTGCTCACAAGCCTTTGTCATCCATGATAAAGCAAACACCATGGGTAAAACCGGATCACCCCCAATGCTATGATCACGGATGATCGGGTTATTTTTTAGGAAAAGTTTTGTGGTCGTCTGAGCTTTTTTTAGGGTTTCGCTCACCGGAGTGTCAACAAGCATTGAGCTACCAATCACTAACTGAACATGCTGAGTATTTGAGGTATGAAGTTCATTGGCTAGAATTTGAGTGCCAATTTCGGTTGGAATAACGGTGATATTACGACGCTTAAAATATTCCTTTAATTGGGGAGTTACCATACCGCTGTCCCATGGACCCCAATTGAATGCGACAACATGGCAATCAGGAAAACCAAGTTTTATTTGGTATGCCGTTTTATTTAATACCTCATTGGCAAGGGCATAGTCTGATTGTGCTTCATTACCGTAAAAGCCAGCTGTTGACGCGAATAGGATTAAGTGGCGCAATTGATCAAAAGGAATTAGTTTAAAAATAGTATCCAAACCAACAATTTTTGTTTGAAAAACACTATCGTAATCCTGTTCGGTTTTGTTCTCAATTCTCTTATCAGCCAACACACCGGCACCATGAATAATGCCTGTAATTGGCCCGGTAATTGGTATGGTATCAATAAGTTTTTGTTTAAGTTTGGTCGGTTTTGTTATATCGCCGCTGATGTAAACAGCTTTGGCACCGAAGCGCTCGATTTGCCGGATAGTGTCAACGATAGATCGTGATGCCAAAACCGAGTCCTGTAACTTTTTAATCCTCATTGGCGTCGGTTTGATCCCGGTTTGCCGCAAGTGTTCCATGACACGCTGTTTCATCATACTGTCTTCGAAACAGTCTTTTGCCCAAGCAGGTTCACTGTTGAGTAATTCGGAACGACCCAACAATATGAATTGACAGCGATATCGTTTGGCCAGTTCTAATACACAAGCTGCCGTAACACCTCTTGCGCCGCCGGAAACAAAGAAAACCGAATGTGGTGTAATATTTGGACGAGTTTGCTCATTTAATGATATATGAACGGATTCTTTGGTCGCGACTGTATATCGTTTGGCGTTAATGTAAGCTGTTTCCAGCAGTCTGAGATCGGGGTCATAAATCTCGCTTGTTATTTGTTTGGCGAGCAATTTGGGATTTTGATCAGGATGAAAATCAACACTACGACAAAATACAGAACTCCATTCTAGGTTTAATGTTTTGGTTAATCCGTAAAATCCCCCGGCCAATGGACTGAATTTACTTTTTTGGCCAATGCCCGTCATGCCGTCCAAGCGTGTCACAGCCATAAAACATGGCCTGCCCCATTCGCGAGATTGTGTTAAGTCTTTTGCTAGGTTTTTCGCGATGAAATAAATACATTTAACAAGATCTCTTTCCCGGACATTGAAGAACGCGTCAAAGGGTTTTTGACTGAAAAAAGGGTGGAGATGAAGAAAACCGCTAATGGGTCCTAATGCCTTTCGCAGTTGATCGATATGTCCGCTTAACTTTTGGGGAGCGATATCGTTTAACTCAACTTCAGTCACATATTGAGGAAGGCTAACGCGAGTTGAAATGATATCGGATGGTAGAACCAACACCGCAATATTCTGCCAGCCCCTGGCTTTAAGTTCGGCTACTATGCTTGATGTCGCTTCAGTGCCATCACTGGTTAAAAGAAAAACCTGATCTTCAGGGGGGACGAAATCAATCTGATCCGGCTCGGGTATCCTTTTGATGTAAACCGGTTTTCTTTCAACGTTATGATTTAAATGAGCAGTTTTTTTTTCCCCGATACAATGCTGACTTGCCCGATAATTTGTGCGAGGGTAACTAATTCCGATAATTCATCCGGATCGATTGGAGGTAAGTTGGGAATAGCTTCTTGAATTCCATTAAGAATTTCAACACGCTTGATGGAGTCGATTCCTAAATCGGCTTCCATATCCATATTGACGTCCAACATCTCCCGCGGATAACCCGTTTTTTCACTCACAATGCTTAGCAGAACGTCTGTAATGAGCTGAGCGTCGTTGGGAGGAAGATCAGTTCCTTTTGGACCCAGAGCACCGGTTTGTGAAGAGCTTTGCTGCCCTGATTGACTGTGAATGATATAGTCGATGATTTGCCGGAGAGTTTTGATTTCAGATAACTCGCTCGGGTTAAATGTCGGAAGTGCCAGCATACGTTCTTGTAATCCATTTAAGATTTCAACACGTTTTATGGAGTCGATTCCCAAGTCAGCTTCCATATCCATATCGAGTTCAAGCATCTCTTCCAAGTACCCGGTCTTTTCGCTGACGATTGTGATTAGCGTTTTAGAAACATCATCCTGCATATCATTTTTAGGTGCCAGGTTTGGATGATCATCGGTTTGACTGATATTTTGAGATTCAGGCTCTGTTGCTTTTTCCGGTGGTTGAGAAATAAAATCAACAATCTGTTCCAGTGTTTTTAACTCTGCCAATGCTTCGGTATTGAAGTGAGATAATTCAGGCAGTTTTTCTTGAAAGTCGTCTAAAATTTCAACCCGCTTAATGGAATCAATGCCTAAATCAGTTTCCAAATCCATCCCCAATTCCAACATCTCCTTTAAATAGCCCGTTTTTTCACTGATGACATTTAATAGCACGTCGGAAATATCGTTATTAACGTTAGTGGTTGATCGCGTTACATTTTGTTGGTTTGGATCTTGTTCTTCCGTCGGGTTTGCGGAAAACACCTCGACTATCTCATTAAGTGTTCTTAATTCCTGCAGCGATTTACCCTCAGATAATTTAAATCCTGGTATTTTTTCCTGAACACTGTTTAAGATTTCAACCCGTTTAATGGAATCAATGCCCAGGTCAGCCTCAATATCCATTTCAAGTTCTAACATATCCGCCAGGTAACCGGTTTTGTCACTGACAATTTGTAACACAATTTCAGCCACGGATGCATTTACCGGAGTTCGTTTTTCCGCTTCTTGACCGAAAGTGTATTGCTCTTGAGTAGGTGAAACTTTAGCGATCGCGACAGGTTCTGGTTCGACTGGAATGCCGGATTCTATAGTGGGTTGCTTCGGAGCGGTTGATGGTAGCGCAATAACGGATTCGGAACTTGGAATGCCTGGTTGGGATTGATATGCAGTGGATAGTTGCTTGATCAGCTCAAATGAGTTTTTCGAGTGAGCTGTTTGATCTTTGAGATAAACTTCATGAACTCTTAAGGTTTCGGCTTGATGATTATGAAACTGTGAAATACTTTGAGCTAACTCTTGGGTTATTGAGTTTCCATTTTGAGCCTGCTGAAGCATAATGCGCATAAAATTCCCGGAATACTCAGCTTGGCTTTTTAGAAATTGTTCGTGAACCCCCAGGATCTCATTTTGATGGGTATAAAAATTAGACAGACTACTCTCAATTTCCTGATTTGAAAGGGTCGCTTGTCCGGTTTGTTGTTCACGGTTTTGAATAGGTTTTGGTTTGGTAATTTGCGCGGACACGGCGGGAACGGGTTGAATGGTTGATTTTATTTGACGGGCAGAACTTTCACTTGTATCAGATTCTTGAATTGCCGGAAAATGGTCGCGGATATCATAGCCATCGGCCAGACCATTTTCAAAATCCGCTTTGGTTTTGTCACTGACATAGTTACTTCCGCTCAATCGCAATGTTAATACACTTTCAGGTTTCTTTTCCAAGTGGAGAGGAAAATCAAACGGATCAATATCGGTCAGTTGAAGACCGCATACTTTCAATCGCACAAATGCTTCTCGCAATTGGCGATCACTATCTTTTTTCGAGTTGGGATTAATCGCAAGCGCAATATGTGGTTTATCACCCAGAATATTATCGGTTAGTTTGGTTAGTATATTTTGAGGACCGAATTCAATAAAAACATATCCTCCGTCATTATATATATTCTCGATTTCTGTCTTAAAATGTACCGTCTTTAAAATATGTTCACTTAAGCATTTTTTTACGGACTTCGCCTGAGTGGGATATGGTTTTCCGGTGGCGTTTGAATATACGCTGAGTTTTGGTCTTTTAAACTTTACCTTATCCAATGCTTCCGAAAAAGGTTTTTGTGCATGTTGCATCAGTGGGGTATGAAACGCCGCGGAAACGGGTAATGGCACAAGCGTATACCCTTTTTCTTTTAGATGGTCTCCGGCTTGACTCATCTGATCTTTGGGGCCTGCCAATACAACTTGCTTTCTTGAGTTCCAATTGGCGACAACAACATCCTTAAATTCCCGGATATCCTCTTTCAGGCTTTCAATCCGACCAATTACGGCCGTCATCGTTCCCGCGTCAAAACCGGGTTCATCAGGAGCCGCCATTGCCTGTCCCCTGGAATATGCCAGGTAAAAGTAGTCTTCATCACTTACAACCCCCGCAGACCAAAGAGCGGTTAACTCTCCAAAACTATGACCTGCAGTATATGTCGGGATTAAGCCGGCACTTTGGAAGATTTTAAATTGACCGGCACTAAACGCACCAATAGCTGGTTGTGCGTATTCGGTAAGATGTAGAGAATCAGCTTGCTGCTTTAAAACACTCGGATCAAAGCTTGGTGTCGGATAGACTGTTTGAGAAATTGAATTGAGACCGTGACAGGAAACCAAATCATCGGTTTTTTGAAAACAACTTCTCAGAATCGGATAATTGCAACTCAGTTCAGATCCCATATTGAGATATGGGGACCCCTGGCCGGCAAATAGGGCAACCACTTTTTTTTCCAAATCGAGTCCTGTCCTTCGGAAAAAAACGCCTTCCGGGAGATTCCATTCCGATTGTTGGGGGTTTTCTGTCAATTGTTTGAGGGCGAGTTCAAGTTTTTTGATTGCTTCCTCAGCATTTTGAGCAATTATTCCCAATCTCGCGGATGTAATTGGCAGATCAATCGATTTGCTTGCTTGTTTTAATTGATCAAAATAGAACTCTGAATTCTTTGATCGTAATAACTCGATTTGTTTCGAAGCAACAGTCCGCAATGAAGCAGGTGTGGGAGCTACAATAAAAACGGGCTGCGCCAATTGCTGACGCCGGTACATGCTTTCATGTTCTTTTTGATGCTCTTCTAACACCAGATGAAAATTGGTGCCTCCAAACCCAAAAGCACTAATCCCCGCCCTTCGCGGTGAGGATTCAGACTCGGTAATCCAGGGCCGGGTTTTCGTATTGAGATAAAATGGTGAATCATCAAGACTGAGTTTGGGGTTTGGCTCTTCAATATTAATTGTGGCAGGCAGAATCTTATGATAAAGAGCCATGGCCGCTTTAATTAAACCAGCGACGCCCGCGGCGTTTTTGGTATGCCCAATTTGAGACTTGACGCTCCCAAGGGAGATTTGGTTTTTTTTGAGATTGCTCGCCTCAAATAGTTGCTTTAGGGCCGTTGTTTCCGCGATATCACCAGCAATGGTGCCAGTGCCATGGGCTTCTATGAGGCCAACGGAATCAGGATTAATGCCTGCGTCTTGATATGCGCGATTCAGAGCAATTAGTTGCCCCTCCGGATTAGGCCCGTAGATACTTTTTGATTTGCCGTCACTTGATGTTCCTATCCCCTTAATGATTGCGTATATTCTGTCCTGGTCGCGTTCGGCATCTTCCAGTCGTTTAAGTAACAGCATCCCAATTCCCTCCCCGATGATCATTCCCGCGGAGTTTTTATCGAAGGGTTGCGACTTTTCCTTTTTTGAAAAGGCAGGGGTTTTACTAAAACAAAGGTAGGCGTAAATGGAATTGTCCATATCGACACCACCCGTAATCATCATATCACTGCGATAATCCAGCAATTCATGAACTGCCATGCGGATGCCGCCAAAGGAACTGGCACAAGCGGCATCAACAACGCAGTTGGTGCCACCCAAGTCGAATCGATTGGCGATTCGCCCTGCCGTTATGTTTCCCAGTGTTCCCGGAAAGGAATTCTCTTCCCACTTGACGTAAGCGTCCTTGATTTTACCCACTATATTCTCAATCCCTTCTTGTGAAATTCCGACACTTTTTAAGACACGCTCCCAAACCGGATATTGGAGCCGGGAAACCAGGGGATTCATGAGTTTTTGCGCGCCGCCTACACCCAGAATCACACCTGTCATTTGTCTCATGCTATCACTGGCATCCGCGTAACCCCCGTCTTTGAGAACTTGTTTGGCCAATACAAGGGCCAATAACTGAGAAACTTCCGTTAATTCCAATAAATTAGGCGGGAGCCCGAACTCCATGGGATTAAAGTCGATATCCGGAATAAATCCGCCCCGTTTGCTATATGTTTTATCGGGAGTTTTTGGATCGGGATCGTAATAATCCTCAATTTTCCAGCGTGAAGGTGGCACATCTTTGATGCAATCCACTTCATTGATAATATTCGTCCAGTATTCTGAAAGATTTTTAGCGTCAGGGAAAATTGAAGATATGCCAATTATGGCAATTGGTGTTTTTTGCAGTCTGGATTCCATTATTGTCGATTAAAATGCACTGATATGTTAAGGATGATTACGCTAATTTAGGTGTCGGGGTGAA
Source organism: uncultured Pseudomonadota bacterium (assembly GCA_964549175.1). Lineage (GTDB taxonomy): Bacteria > SAR324 > SAR324 > XYD2-FULL-50-16 > XYD2-FULL-50-16 > CAZJUM01. The sequence goes on from CAZJUM010000010.1 coordinate 19,533, forward strand.
TCGTATGAAGTCGCGGCTATGTGAACCTTATTCCTTTAATATCCGGTTTGTAACACACTTGAAATCTTGGCTTACGAGGATCGCTACTGATTTTGCAATACTTGGGCCGGGTAAATCGAGTTTATTTGTTTTTTAAATAAAACAGACAATTCAAACTGTCATCAATTACGGATTAATGTAATGCAAGAATAGGGGTTTGAGAATGATGATTTAGGAATTTTAGGAAATAATTTTATGGCGGATTAAATTGATACTGCTACTTGATAAATTGCGAAAAAAGGAAGGAAGGCCAAAACTGTTGCAAAAAAGGCACAGTTCCGGCGTTAGGCTTTGGCAGCCATAGCGCTGGTATACTTTGAGTCATGAGGTGATCCTTTCATATAGGCGCGAGGTGTGTATATTGAATGCTTCGGTTAAGTGATATCATTTCAAAATCATCTCATGATTTCAATTCGCTTTTGAGAAAAAACAAGGATAAAAATAAAACCGCTCCTGAAACGGAAAAACAAGATTACCTTGCATTATCCTTTGTTAACGAAATTAAAATTATGCCTTATTATATTAGAAACTTAAAGAATTTTAACTTACTATTGGTATAAGTTCAAAAACTTGTTTTCGAGCTTTGTTTTTTTAATTTTTTAAAACACGTGCCTGATTTTTTTCATAATACTCCTGACCGGGATCGATATATTCAGCACCGTTTTTCATCAGTGTATAAAACTAATATAGGTTGAGGGTTAAACGCTATTCATCAAGTAACTTGTTCGTATAAAAAACAGGCGGTTTGATGACTATCGCCATTATTGACAGCCTTCAATTCCGGAATATTACTTTTACATTTTTCCATACATTGTGAACACCGTTCATGGAAATAACATCCGGTCCTTTCTACACTTGGTGACGGTACGTCACCTTTCAGTATAATTCGTTGGCGTGTTTTCTCCACTTCCGGGTCCGGAATCGGAGCAGCCGATAACAGTGCCTGGGTATAAGGATGCTTAGGGTTTTTATAAAGATCACCGGCATCAGCGATTTCTACAATTCGCCCCAAGTACATCACAGCAATTCGATCACTGATATATTCAATTACCGAAAGGTCGTGTGCAATAAACAGATAGGTCAAATCCAATTCATCCTGAAGGTCTTTCATTAAATTCAATATCTGCGACTGAATCGACACGTCCAAGGCACTAACAGGTTCGTCAGCCAATATGATACTCGGTTCAAGTGCCAACGCTCGGGCAATTCCAACCCGCTGTCTTTGACCACCTGAAAATTCATGGGGGAATCGATTTTTGTAAAAATGAGATAGGCCGACCCGTTCCATCAAATAATCAACACGTTTATCAATTTCCGGCTTTGACTTATTGTATAATCCCAATCTGGTATAGATTTCCATAGGCTCGGAAATAATGTTTCCTACCGTCATTCGGGGGTTTAACGAAGCATATGGGTCTTGAAATACCATTTGGATATTCTTACGAACCGGCAACATCTCCTTTTGACTAAACTTGGAGATATCCATACCTTTGAAGACGACTTCACCGGATGTTGGGGAATGTAAATGATTGATCGCGCGAGCAGTAGTCGATTTTCCACAACCGGACTCCCCTACCAGTCCTAAGGTTTCTCCTTTATCCAGGCTGAAATTAACACCATCAACTGCTCTCACTGCACCGACCTGAGATTTTAAAATGATCCCATCGAAAATGGGAAAGTGCAACTTCAGGTCTCTTACTTCAAGTAATTTTTCAGTCAAGGGTTACCCCTTTGTTATTTTTGTATAACCAGCATTTAACCGCTCGATTATTACCTAGATTAAATGTTTCCGGGTTCTTATTTTTACAGATATCCATTATATAATTACATCGAGGATAAAATGGACAGCAATCGGGTACATTAATTAGGTTCGGTGGCTGACCTTTGATAGAAAACAATCGTTCATCGGTTTTGCGACCCAACCTAGGAATAGAATTGAGTAACCCTCTGGAATACGGATGTTTTGGTTCTTTGAATAAATCAGTATTTGACGCTTTCTCAACAATTTGACCGGCATACATCACGATGACACGTTCGCAAATACCGGCAACCACTCCCAAATCATGCGTGATCAGAATGGTAGCGGTGTTCAACTTAGCCGACAGATCTTTTACCAACTCCAAAATTTGAGCTTGAATGGTAACATCCAAAGCGGTTGTCGGTTCATCTGCTATAAGCACTTTGGGCTTACAACTCAACGCCATGGCAATCACCACACGTTGTCGCATTCCACCGGAAAACTGGTGAGGATAATCATCCACGCGTTTTTCCGGACTTGGAATTCCAACTAATTTCAACATTTCGATGGATTGCTCATGGGCTTCTTTTTTATTGAGCCCCTGATGAAGCGTAAATGACTCTATCAACTGAGTTGATATTCTTAAAAAAGGATTCAATGACGTCATCGGATCCTGAAAAATCATTGAAATTTCATCACCTCGAATTTGTTGCATCCTTTTGCCCGAAACCGACAGCAAATCAACGCCATTAAAACTAACTTCACCACTCATGATTTTTCCCGGTGGTGACGGGACCAATCGCATGATTGATAGATTGGTAACCGACTTTCCACTGCCGGACTCTCCTACAACACCCAGAGTTTCCCTCTTGTGGAGATCAAAAGAAACATCTTGAACTGCTTTTACGATCCCTTCATCTGTTTTGAAATATGTGCTTAAATTTTTAACTTCCAGTATTTTTTCAGTATTCAATTTTCCCGACCTCCCTACAGTTTGTTTTTGCTCTGTGGGTCAAAAGCATCCCTTAATCCATCACCTAAAAAATTCATCGAAAACAAAAAGATCGTCATAACAATTGATGGATAAAACAAACGCCAGGGATAATGAGCCATACCTTCAACCGCATCACCTACTAACGACCCCCATGAAGCATAAGGTGCCGAAATTCCCAAACCAAGGAAAGATAAGAATGCTTCATACATGATAAACGCAGGAATCTCCAGCGATCCAAATACGATAATGACTCCCAGTGTATTCGGAACTATATGTTTAAAAATAATTCTTCGATTGCTGGCACCGATGGATCTCGCGGCTTCGACGAACTCGGAGTTCTTCAGAGAGATAATCTGACCACGTACAATCCGAGCGACAGTCAACCAGCTTACCAAAGCGATGGCGAAAAATAGGTTTAATATGTTTTGACCGAACATCGCCATAAATATAATAACAAGCAGTAGATAAGGTAAACTGTACATGATATCAACAAATCTCATGATAAAATTGTCGACCGAGCCCCCAATATAGCCGGCGACAGAACCAACCACAATGCCAATGAACACGGCGATAACGGACCCGATTAACCCTATAGCAATTGATATTTGTCCGCCATAGATAATTCTAGCCAGCATATCACGTCCATGGTAGTCAGTTCCCAAAAAATACTTGCGTTCATGCACCTTAACGATTTCACCATCGATCACCAAGGTTTCGGTAGCGATACGGTGTTTTAGGTTTTCCAGTTTTTTTAACTCTTTGTCATTCAACTGGGTTCTGCCTCTTTTTTTAGCAATGATTCCCATTCGATTCTTTATCTTTTCGTACATCAATTCACCAGCTGTTTTAGTCAGTGTCGATGGCAAATGTTGATGATCCAATATGATCTTTTTATACGAGTATATCGGTAGAATCGGTGCGGCAACAGCAATAATACTATAAAATACCACAATATACATTCCGATAATTGCCATCTTATTTTTTTTAAGTCGGCGCCAAGCATCTTTGTTTAAGCTGGAGCCTTTGATCGTTTGATCAAATTCGTTTGTATTATCCATTTATATTACAGCAGTCATTGATAACTTCCTTCATTTATAAGTGATACGAGGATCAAGAAATGAATAAACAACATCAACAACGAAGTTTAAAATGACGAGTAATGTTGCATAAACAATTACCGTTCCCATAATCAGCGTATAGTCCCGGTTAAAAGCGGATTGAACAAAGAACTTCCCTAAACCAGGAATTCTGAAGATCTTCTCGATTACCACCGAGCCCGTCAAAATAGCTGCCAACGCAGGTCCTAAAAAACTGACTACTGGTAGCATAGCGCCTTTTAGCACATGCTTCCATATAATAACAGGTCCGGACAAGCCTTTGGCACGAGCCGTTCTAATATAATCGCTTCTCAGCACCTCGATGATACTAGCGCGTGAAATCCGTGCAAAGTATGCATAATAAGGAAAACAGAGTGTTGCTACGGGCATAATTAGCGTTACCATACCATGTCTTCCGGTAATCCAACCTGAAGTTGGAAGCCAATGGAGTTGCATGGCCAAAAAATACATCAAAACCGGTCCCACCACAAAAGTTGGAATCGATATTCCGATTACGGCTACCCCCATTGAGGAGTAATCCACCCAGGAGTTTTGCCTTAATGCTGAAATAATTCCGGTAGATAATCCCAACATCAATGCAATCACAATAGTCAGAGTACCCAGCTGCAGTGAAAGCGGGAAACTATTGGCTATAAAATAATTCACGTCATGATCCGAATATCGAAAAGATGGGCCTAAATCACCACGTAAAATATCGTACATGTATCGGCCATATTGAACGATTAGAGGTTCATCCATATGATATTTGGCTTCGATATTGACCAAAACTTCCGGTGGGATGGCTTTTTCAGTATCAAAAGGTCCGCCGGGCGCTGCTCTAATCAAGAAAAAACTGACGGATACAATGATGAATAATGTCGGAATAATTCCTAAGAATCGACGGATAATAAATTTAGTCATGATAACCTGAATGGATTATAAAGCAATGAATTCGTGTATTGATAAACCTCACAGGCTGATTGCGAGCGGTGCGTCACCAATCGAGTATTTTGGGAAATCTATTTGTTGCGCGGATGATGGGTAGCGCAGAGGATCATTAGATCCTCTGTCGTTTGTCAAAAACCGAATGACTACTTCAAGAAGATGTGTTTCGGTGGATGATAATCCATAGTGTTCACATGCCAGCCACCCCACTTATTGGTGTCAATCATATTTTTAGTCACATAAGTGTAAATAGGAATCAAACCAGCGTCTTGAGTAATGAAAATGTCTTCAGCTTTTCTCAAAACAGCCATTCGTTTTGGTCCGGCTTCCATCATGGCAGCTTTTTTAATCAGTTTATCATACTCAGGATTTTCATACTGTCCACCATTCATAGCGCCACCGGTTAAGAACATATCTAAGAATGTGTTAGGATCTTGATAGTCACCAATCCATCCAGCTCGAGCAACTTCAAAGTCATGCTCTCGTCGAGTTGCCAAATATGTTTTCCACTCTTGATTGATCAAGGAAACTTTAATGTTCAAGTTTTCAGACCATTCTTGTTGAATAAATTCGGCAATTTTCTTATGACCTTCACTTGTGTTGTAGAGAATCTTAAACTCAGGGAATCCTTTTCCGTTTTTATATCCGGCATCAGCCAACAGTTTTTTGGCCATTTCTACATTATAAGGATGTCCCTTTGTCGGTGTGTAGCCAGCCATTTTGGGAACCATCGCTGTCGCTGGAATTTGTCCGGCTTTTGCAACTTGCTCACAAAGCTTCAATTTATCAAATGACATATCTAAAGCTTTTCTTACTCTGACATCATCAAAAGGCTTACGCTTGTTATTGACGACATAGTAGTAAGTACCCAAATAAGGACCTGTATGATAATCATCTCTCAACAGAGCGTCTTCCATTTGATCTAAAGGAATCTCACGGGTCCAATCAACTTCACCGTTAAGGAACATATTATGGTTGGTATTGTTATCATCCGAAGCCAAGTAAACAATGCGCTTTAAGCTAACAGAAGAAGCATCCCAGTAGTTTGGATTAGGAACAACAGTCAACTTGTCCTGAGGTAACCAGCTTTCCAACATAAATGGTCCGTTACTGACAAAGTTTTCAGTCTTTGTCCATTCCTTACCATACTTCTTGATAACATGTATCGGAACAACTGCAAAAGAAAAATGAGGAAGAGCACTCAATACATATGGCAACGGTCCGATTAGATCCATCTGAAATGTTTTGCTGTCCAAAGCTCTGATTTTTACAGCTTCTTTACCGGCTTTTCCGCCATTGAAATCTTCAGCGCCAGCGATGAACATATTGGGGAACCAAGCATAAGGAGCGGCTGTTTTCGGATCCAAAAATCTGATCCACGAATCTACAACAGTTTGAGCAGTAATTTTGACACCGTCACTCCATTTGGCATCTCTTAAATTAAACGTATAAGTTTTCTCTCCGTTTGAAACTTTCCAACTTTTAGCTAAACCAGGAACCGGTGCAGCTGTTTTGGGGTCGTACGTTGTCAAACCTTCAAAAAGAGCCATATAAATATTATGCTCCGGAACACCTTCGAGCAGTGCCGGATCGATACCTTGTGGCTCAGTTCCGTTTGCAACAATGAATTCACCTTTGTACGCCATTGAAGACAATGGTGACATCATGATCGCCATACAAAGAATTGAAAAAGCGACAAGTATTCTTTTCATCTTTTCTCCCTAAATTTAATTTGAAAATCATGACATTAAATAAAAATGGATAGAAAAAACTTCCAATGAGTATTTAATGACATTTTCTTTAGTAAAGAACTCTTGTACAGGAAGTAAAAAGTTCTTCGACTCACAAAAAAGGTAGTCATAATTCATAGAACCCTTTTTGATAAATCAAAAATAGCTAAGGTTCAAATCATAAAAACGATTTGAATTAAAGTATTGAGTTTAATGAATATTATGCTACTTGAGGTTAGTTTTATTACACTTTCAAAAATTTATGTAAAGCTATTTATTTCAAATGATTAATAAAATCTTATGTAACTGTTCAGCTAATGGAGGTGGACCCCATCGTTCGGACAGATTCAGGGTAAGCTAAGCTATCAGCCTGATCA
>CAZJUM010000011.1:0-25176 GCA_964549175.1 uncultured Pseudomonadota bacterium
AAGGGATATTGCTGCTTAACTTTTTTGAACACAACATTTGACTATATCTCTTTTCCGTTTCATCCCGGATGAACTCAGCCTCTGTTTAACTATAGTCTTGCATGCGGCTTCCGTTACACCGGATCCAACAGGGTAGTTCGATTTTTGATACCGACGGTAATTCATCATGGAAAGATGATTATTAAAACATGTAATGGATCTATTCAGTTTCGATAAATTGGAATGGCTGAATTTTTTCTTCTTCAATGTTTTCATTTCTTTCAATAACTCGTGCTGAGTTCTGTCCTCATGCTTCAGTTTATGAAGGCTATTCTCTAACTCCTGTTTTAATTTCTTGGTCAATTATCTGTTCCCTTTGTTTTTCATCAAGCGATTGAATAGTAAGGTAAATTTTGTTTACCAACCGGTCCAAGTCAAGCGAAGATTCCTTTAAAGCCAATTCAAGTCCCGCAATCAACCGCAATTTCGTTTGCCATTTTTTCTCAGATTGTTCTATCTGCTCTGTTTCATGCTGCTTACGCAAAGCTGTAAAATAATCATGACTCAATAGCTTAATATAAATTTGTCTGTAATCGTTTATTATTTGATCTGTTTTCTCATTGCCCTGGGATTCAATGGCGGATTGGCGAGCAAAATAGTTTTGAGTCAAATGTTTTACCAAAATATCCATTTTAAGGTCATCCTGATTGATTTTTCCCAAACTAATCATGCCAACACCCGGTATCGCGATATAAGCCTCCTTCTTTACCACAGCGCTCATCAACTCTTTGAATGCGGCATCGCTTTCTTGAGCGTCAGGAATAAACAATTCCTCAATGACACTCGGATCAAGCGGGACATGGTCTTTATTGTTTTCCCAATCATCTAATGATTGCAGAATTTTGGCACTGACTCTGAACAACGCTTGGGGACTGGAAATTTGTTTACCGTATAAGGCCGCCATGATGTTGAGTCGATTACCCAGCTTAATTAAAGTCTTGCCGATATTAACCAGGCTCACCGCTATTCCGGTCCCCGGCAAATTAGTGGCCACCACAATCCCTAAGCTCACATTCAATGTTGTCTCGAAGGATTTCATAAACTTATTCAGAATCGGGCTATCGTATGGATAAAGCTGATCCGTAAGATAAGTGCGATCAGCTGCACCTAGTGACTGAATTTGCTCAATAAACACAAAATCAGTAGATTCCAGTAGTTCGTTGGCTCGATTCAGAATCCATTTCTCGGTATCTTCATACAATAGTAATTCCAATCCCTTACGAGTATAAAGCATAGCGCCGGCGCGTGCTTTTTCTTCAATCGTTTGATAAGTGGATTTGGCGGATTCTTGAAAGTTGTCCAGTATCGGTTTGATTTTACCCAATAACTCCGTGACGCGTGATGGAGCCGGGGGAATTAACACTTCTTTGGTCAATTCAGGTAATTTGGCTTTGGAAACACCAACCAGATTCGACTTTTTCAGCCAATTACCAGCTTTAACAGTCGCCCTTTTGACTTTACCCGTTGCTTCCTTAGCTATCACTGTTACCTCTTTGGCCTTGCTTATTCCTTTTTCGATCTTTGACCGGGCTTTTTGGATCGTTTCTAGGCTTTTTCGACCCTCAAAAGGCTCTAACACACTATCTCGCGCAATTTGTTGGAGTTGAGTCTGATAAGTTTCTTCCAAGGTATCGGGAACTGACAAATTTCCTGTTTCTTTTTGGGTTATCATTTACGGAATTGATTTAATTTTATAAAAAATGGATACACCGGCACAAAATGGAAATCTTTACAAAAACTGTCTTAGTTCTTCGTATGGGATTTATGTCCAAAAACCCGCGGACAATAACAACCATGCCATTCAAATAACGGATTCGACGGAACCATTAGCATTATGTTTACTTGCCATTCATACCAATTTTTCAGTACCAATCTTAATGAGCTTAATAGAAATTATCAAACAAGAAAATTTTAAATTTGCCAGCCAGCATTCACCGGTGGCGTCACCGGATACCCAAAAACTGGTATCTGATATTATCCGGCGTGTCATCAATGATAAGGATCAAGCGATTATTGATATGACCCGGGAATTCGATAAGGTGAGCCCGGAACACCTTCGTGTTCCGGATAAAGCGATCTCGGACGCGGAAGCGACCATGGATAGCGTGACAAAATCAATTTTATCAGAAGCTATCGAATCCATACGGGCATTTCACAAAAATCAAATTCAAGAATCATGGACAAGAACAGCAAATGACGGAACACGATTGGGTGAAATTGTCACGCCGTTAGATCGGGTTGGTGTTTATGTCCCCGGAGGAACAGCCTTTTACCCTTCATCCATGATCATGAACGCGGTTCCCGCACAACTGGCGGATGTGCCGTCAATTGTGGTTGCCTCACCACCGGGTGCTAACGGACTTCCTCACCAATTGGTTTTGGGCATTTGTTCCATGCTGGGGATCGATGAGGTTTACGCGTTTGGCGGTGCGCAGGCGGTAGCCGCGTTGGCATATGGTACGGATAGCATTCAAGCTGTTTGTAAAATCACAGGACCCGGAAACAAGTACGTCGCTGAAGCCAAGCGACAGGTTTATGGTCAAGTTGGTATTGATTCAATCGCGGGGCCAAGCGAAATACTGATATTGCATGATGTTCCGGATGTTCCCATTGAATTTTTGGTGAGAGATATGATTTCTCAAGCCGAACACGACGAAGAGGCCACATCCATACTTATTACGACCATCCCGGAAGTTGCTCAGGCAGTCCAGAAACGGCTTGACGAGTTAGTGCCAACGCTTCTCAGGAAAGACATCATTGAGGCATCTTTGAAACACAACGGGAAAATAATTCTGGTTGACACGATTGACCGTGGTATCGAAATTTCCAACCGAATCGCACCCGAACATCTTGAGTTATTGCTGGCGGATGAATCCCAAATAGAACAAATCACCAATGCCGGCGCCATATTTATGGGTCCCTGTTCGTCAGAACCCGTCGGAGATTATATGGCGGGACCGAATCATACCATTCCCACATCCGGTGCGGCAAAGTTCTCATCACCTTTGTCGGTTCGAGATTTTCAAAAGCATTCCTCACTCATTCACTATTCAAAAAAGCGATTGCTCGCCCAAGGGGAAAATATCGCCAAATTCGCTGATATGGAAGAGTTATCCGGACACGCAGCCGCAATAAGGGTAAGACTAAAATGAAAAAAAAGTATACATTTCATCGAAAAACGCTGGAAACCGATATCAAGGGCTTCATTAAGCTAAACGGCAGCGGAAAAGCAAAGGTAGCTACAGGTATTGGCTTTATGGATCACATGTTAACCCTCCTGTGTTTTCATTCAGGATTCGATATTGAATTAAACGCGACAGGTGATCTGAATGTTTGCTCCCATCACACCATTGAGGACATTGCGCTTTGTTTGGGAGATACACTTTTAAAAGTGCTCAGAGACCGAAAAGGAATCAGAAGATATTCCTGTTTCTATCTGCCGACGGATGAGACCTTGACGCGGACTGTAATCGATATTTCCGGACGTCCCTTTCACCGCTTCAGGGGGACTCTAAACACAGAATCTGTTGGTGCGTTCCCAACGGAGATGGTGGCGCATTTTTTCAATTCACTTGCCATGGCTGGCAAGATGACAATTCATCAGGAAATCCTATACGGTGAAAACGATCATCACAAAATTGAATCATTGTTTAAAGGGTTAGGAAAAGCGCTCGCGGAAGCGGTTTCAATTGTTGATCCGACTAAAATACCGTCTTCCAAAGGTATGTTGTAATAAAATTATTCTGAAACGAAATTGTTGATCACATCACTCGCCGCTCCAATTTGACAGCTCAAAGCCATTTTCGGAAAATCATCATTCGGACCCCCAACTGGCTGGGAGATTTAATGATGTCCACTGCTTTCATCAAAGCGGCTATGGATCAATATCCACATGCGGAAATTGATTTAATTGTGAAATCAGGTTTTGAGCATAGTCCCCTTCCGCATCGAGGCAGAATTCTGCCATTTGACAAATCGCTTTGTTCAATTTTTGAATTCGGACAAGGCCTACGCGAGCGGCAATACGATGCCATATTTGTTTTACCAACAAGTTTTTCATCCGCTCTCATGGCATTTTGGGCAAGGATTCCGACTCGAATCGGTTATCAACAAAACGGACGATCCCTATTTTTAAAGCCTGCCCGGTCATATCCCCAAAAACACCGCACACAGCACCTAATTGATGAGTACCTGTATTTGTTGGGAAATCGTCAAAAAACCAAGCGATATTTTCCGAATCTTAATATATCACAAAATTGGATTGATCAGATAATATCCAATATAGGCATCCCAATACCGGAAACCTATGTGATTTTGGCTCCGGGGGCAATGTATGGACCAGCTAAACAATGGCCAATACCCTCATTCAAGAAACTGGCTGGTATTCTCAATCAATGGTCAGTGAAAACGATCGTGGTGGGGAACAATCAAGATTTCAACGCCGGAGAACATATTGTGGATGGTTTGGATCATGCTCAAAATCTATGCGGCAAAACCAACTTATCGGAATTAATTGCCTTAATGGAAAAATCCGCTCTGCTGGTCAGTAATGATTCCGGCGCTATGCATATTATGGCAGCACTTCAAAAACCACAAATCGCTATTTTCGGATCGACTTCAACAATTTGGACCGGACCAATGAATCCTAATGCGAATATCTTGCAAGAAAAGCTCTCATGCTCGCCCTGTTTCAAAAGAGAATGCCCTCTCACGCATTACGATTGCCTAAACAAAATTACACCGCGACAGCTTGCGGATCAAATTAATCACATTCTGCAAATCATATAATATTCAAAATTTCCGTATAGCAACATGAGTTCGGCTGAGTCTCTTTATCCCAGTAAACAAACACCGAGTCTTAAGGTGCTCATCAGTATTAACGTACGCTGGTGGAACGCTGAAGCGGCTTATGCCATCAATGCCGCACGAGGTTTAATCGATTTAGGTTGTCAAGTTTGGGTGATTGTTAATGATGGCTCGCTGGTCCATGATAAAGCCATCGACCACCAGATTCCCGCTATCACGGATATTCACTTGGACTCGACCTCACCCTTTGTTCAATGGTTCAACTACCGAAAATTGATTAAAATTATCGAGCAAAAGCAAATTCAGGTGATCAACTCGTTTAAATCCAATGGGGCATTTTTATTCACTCTATTAAAAAAGCGTTTCCCGTATCTGACATACATTAAAACCAGAGGAGAAGCTCGAGTTCCCAAAAATCATTTTTTAAACCGTTACTTATATGGCGTAAACGCGTGTGATGGAATCATCAGCGTTAGCCATCAGGTAGAGCAGTGGGTCAAAGATCTGGCACCCAATAATCCAATTCAGACAATTTACTACGGGGATTCCGCTCTAAAAAGTACACCAGGGACATCCGCCGGGGATATACGGCGGCAACTCTCCATTCCATCGAACGCCATAGTATTGGCATTGGTCGGCAGAACACAAAAAATCAAAGGGCATTCACTATTGCTGGAAGCATTGCATTTGCTCAGAAACCGGGAAATTCACATTTTATTTCTGGTGAAAGATCTTAAAGAAAACCCTGAGGAACTTATCGAGTTGGAAAACTATGTTACAAACAAAAAACTCACAAATCAGGTAACCATACTGGGATTTCAAAATAATTTGGGTGACATTATGCGGATTATTGACATCGGTGTGATTCCTTCCACAGAAAGTGAGGTTAATTGTCGGGTAAGCGTTGAGTTTTTTTCAATGGGTATTCCGGTCATCGCGTTTCCCACAGGGAGCTTACCTGAAATTGTAGAACATCAGCGAACAGGTTTAATTTGCCAGCAAAAAACATCACAGAGTCTGAAGGAGTCCATCGAGGAATTGTCGCGATCGGACTATCGGATGCTAGGAGAAAATGCCTACAACGCGTTTAAAGCACGGTTCGATTTACCCGTTTTTAGCCAGGCAATTCATTCTTTTTATATCAGGCACAAAACGCCAGGGAAAATTATACGGGCTTAACCAATTCAAATCGTTTTTGTATTTAGCGTAAAATATCCACCCTTTTTTTATCCGCTCATTTGACAAGGTATGTTTTCTATACCTCCAATTTGGGGAGCAGATTGACACTTCATATTCAACTATCGTGAGCGTCATATCAGCCGACAACGGCTGTAACAGCTATTTAACCTTTCCGTTTTCTACTATAGTTGTTTTCACTACATTGTCATTGACCAGCAGGGGTGCTCCATTAATATTTACAATTCCGCTATCAACGGATAAGCCCGCATCAAAAAACTCATCGATATCAATCAACTCAAGGTCCGGGGATTTGCTCTCATTATCCAGTTGAGCTAATGCGCCAACCGGTTCATTGTCCATATCAATCACTTCCAGTTTTTTTCGCTTCTCAGCAGTGAGCACCATCCCTTGAGAAACTATCCCTCTAAGATTGACAGCTTTCAAATTAGCCGCGATTAGGACTTTCTTGTTAAGCAACTCCTCCGGAGTATAATAGTTAACCAAGCCGGAAACAATCGTCCGGGGTCTGTCTTCGCCACAATCGATTTCCTCAACATATAATCGATCCGCGGACGGATGTTGCGATATTTTGTTGATTTTCCCAACTTTGATGACAATCTTCTCCCAAGCCTCTAACGGATCTTTTTGAAGGTCCTTTTCTTGGCCGCCACTCCCGCTAAATCGTTCTTTCAATTGATCGATGTGCTTTTTTTGTAGTTTTTGGTAGAGTATCACCGGTTTTGCGATTTTCAAATCTACCATGTCATCCCAGTTTCCGATTTTACTCATATGCTTGGATGTACCTCCGGTTATTTCAAGCATTCTATCTGATGTTTCCGGCATATAAGGGGACAATAGAATGGCGAGGTCCCGTGCTAAGTATATCAATATGGTCAATGTCGCTTTCGTTAAATCAACATCTGTTTTAATAGTTGCCCAGGGTGCCTGATCCTGAAAAAATTTATTACCCTTTCGCCCCAATGCCAATATCCCGTTTACCGCGTCTTTGATAGCAACGCTTTCAAAATCAGAAATTATCCCTCTGTATGCTTCTTTGACCTCATCTAAAAACCGCTGTTGCTCTTCATTAAAACGAACCTTTTCCAATCGACCTTCGAAATACCGGTTGAAAAAAACCAATACCCGATTGAGTAAATTACCGATATTGTCGATAAAATTACTATTGATATCCTCAAAAAAGCCATCCCAACTAAAATTGAAATCCGATTTTTCAGGCCGGTTGTGCAATAAATAAAATCTCCAAAGATCGATATGAATATTCGTTGACATCACGTCACCCGCGAATACACCAATATTTCTTGATTTAGAGAACTTTTGATTCTCATAATTCAGATATTCGGTCGTATTGATATGATGCAACATCGTCCAGTTTTTACCGGAACCGATCATTGTCGCTGGAAAAATTACAGTGTGAAATGGCACATTATCTTTGCCCATGAATTGATAAAGTCGCGTATTATCCGGTGATAACCACCAATCCTGCCAATGATCGGGAAGGTACTTTGCTGTCGCGGAAATATAACCTATGGGCGCGTCAAACCAGACATAGAATACTTTATTTTCATACCCTGCTCGAGGTACCGGAATTCCCCATTCCAAATCCCGTGTGATCGGTCTGGGTAGTAGTCCTTGTTCTATCCAGCTTTTACTTACCGCGATAGCGTTATTGCTCCATTTGCCTTTTTTGCCGGACTGCTCTTGGAACTCCTTTATCCTGGGTTCCAGTTTCGGAAGATTAATATACAGATGCTTGGTTCGTTTTTCGGTGGGTGAGTTTCCGCATATCTGGCATTTTGGATTAATCAGTTCGGTGGGCTGAAGTAGTTTTCCGCAGCTATCGCATTGATCACCTCTCGCTCGGTCATAAGCGCAAAACGGACATTCTCCCTCAAGATATCTGTCGGCCAAAAACATTTTGTCCTGTTCACAATATGTTTGAGCGCTTTCTTTTTCTTCAATCATCCCGTTAGATTCCAGATCTTTATATAATGATTGGGTGATTGCAGTTTGTTCCGGATCAGAGGTTCGCCCAAAATAATCAAAATCGATGTTGAAGTCTTCGTATATTTTTTTATGGATAGTGTGATATTTATCACATATTTCCTTAGGTGTTTTACCTTCTTGTCTGGCTTTTGTCTCAGTTGCTGTGCCGTATTCATCAGTTGCGCAGATATACAAAGTCTCATAACCGCTCGCGCGACAATATCGGGCATAAACGTCCGCGGATAACACACAACCAATTACATTTCCCAGATGAGGAACATTATTAACGTACGGAAGCGCTGAAGTGATCAGTTTTTTAGGGTTCATAGTTTTTAATGCTTAAAGTATCAATAATCATCCAAGCCACTCACGACTTGAACCTATCCCACAATTGTCTGAGAAAAAGATACGACCATCGTAATTTCCAGCTCGTGTTTTAGATAAAGGAAACGGGGTATCCGCTTCATTACCCCAAATTTTATCGTTGATGATTTATGTTCCGGTAGTTCCGCGGTGATTGGCAACATCTTTTATTGTGGAAAATTCCGACAATGATAACGCGCGTCTTTGAGCTCTTGTGCGCTGTTTCCCTGGTTCGGCAAAGTTTAATATGACATTTAATGACGATGCTGCCAAACAAAGCGGAAACCGTTTCGCTTACACGGCGTGTTAAACATGTCGATTGAGACCGTACTCGCGGCTTTGAAATCGCGACGAAATCAACTATACCGATTACTCCGTCACGAAGCGGGGCATTCTTAGTTCCCGCATCACTTCAATTCCGATAAATACTCCGCGATTGCTTTAATCTGCGAATCATTAGTGGTCTTTATAGTGGGAAAGGTATTCATTAAGATCGTCAACCCGTTTTTTCGTACTCGGTTTTTAATATCTTTGAACTGGGGTATGATGTATGTTTTATCGTGTCCGGTCAGGTTCGGGTAGTTAGGATACAGAGTCTTCCCATCAACACCATGACAGGTATGACAGAGTTTTTTCTGAAATAGCTTTTCTCCGGTTTCTGCCAAAACCGAATTTGAAAATAACCCGACTGTCAGCAGAAACGATAACATCAAATAATGAGGCTTAGTTAACATGGCAGTTCAGCTCAATATAAGATGGTTACAATTCGCCCACCTGAATGTGCCCGGTCAACACTCTGTTTTCCAAAACAGAGTGACTCGGAATATGCAGTTCCTCACCGTTGCAGACTAAAATCACATTCCCTCGCAAGGTGATGTGTTTGCCAAAAAAGACATTCCCCACAACGGTCAGTAAATCGAGTTCCAGAATATCCGGTATGGTATCAATTCGTTTTTGATACTCTTCAACGGTTTCAAAGTATTCGCCCAGCCGGATCAATGGCAATCCCCCAAATTGCCGTGCCGGATTTTTCTTCAATACCCCATCTTCTTCGATGAATAAATTGGATTGCACCAACAGCAAATCATTGGTTTTCTTTATTGGTAAAAACCTAATCCGTGGTACTTTGACCGCCAAACTCCCCTTAAAAGAATTAATCCCGGAACCAATAGCGGTCTCCAGCTGAATGACAGGAATCTGGTTGACAACTTTCCGGTTCACGATCAAGTCCAAATCCAGTGAATTGCCTTGCAATTTATCTCTGAGTTCTGCCAAGTCCATCCATAGATTATTGGTATTGAATATCTTGAACTTTTTAACACTCTTAAATTCTTCCTTATATTCATCCGGGACCTGGGCAATTTCAAGCAGTCTAAGCTTATTATCTTTAGCACTGACCAATGTTCCTCCTTTGACATCGGCTCGGGTTTTATCAGTTACTTCCATAATAAAGGGCACTTCAGTCCGAGCCAGGTGGTTGAGGATCTTTAAATCAACCGGAGCGCTTAGATTGTCTACATTCGCTATATAGATGTAACGTTTACCCTGTTCAATCAATTGATCCAGTATTCCTGACTGCATAATACTGAAGAAGAAATCACCATGTCCCGGCGGATAACTGGCTACCTCCTTATAGCTTTCGTTTGTTAAAGGTAGTAGTGAGTCTCTTCTTAGGCGGGGGAATTTATTTTGTTTGAACGTCAGTATGCTGAGATTGCCGTTATATTTCTTAATAACCTTTTTTGTGTCTTGGTCAGTGTTAGAGCTATTCATCAATACCAGCGGAACATCAACATCATAATTATTATTGAGTGCTTGTATTTGAGTGACTATTAAATCCAAAAAACTTTTCCCCCCTTTGACTTCAATCATCGATTTGGGCCCGACGCACCCCATGGAAGCTCCTAAACCCCCGTTTAGTTTACATACAACAAGTTGGGATAACAGCTCTTTGGCCTTTTGTTCCTCAGGTGTCTCAAGTTCTTTATAATCATCAATCGCCGTATCGGGGGGCGATGAAATTTCCGCCCAGCTTATTTTATGTTCTTCTTTTGACAAATAACGTTTATAAAGATCCATGAATAATACAATTCCTTCCGGAGAGCTATCCTGAGCCACCATAAAATCTTCAATTTGTCTAAAACTTTGCATCGATTAATCCTATTGGTTTAAGTGAGTGATCGACTTAAAATAGAGAACTTGCTCAATAATTTCGGGTGAACTTATATGCCTTGGGCTACTTTGTAAAATTCGGCAGATTTTTCTTGATTTCCGAGCTCGTAATACATAGTTCCCAGTTGCTTGGCAATGTCACGGATGGTCTCTTGCTTATTTGCCGCTCTCGCGGATTGATACATCTTTTCCAAATGTTTAATGGATCCATCCAAAACGCCTTTTTCAGCATAGTTCCTTAATAATTGTTCATGATACCTAGCAGGCATTTCCTTATCTCCGCAAAAACTAAAAAACTCGGCTGCTTTCTGTTCATATTCGCGCTTTTTTTCCGGGCTTCCCTGATGATCATAAATGACAGATAGCACGTGATAAGTCTTTGCCAAAAGACTATCGCTTAAACTGAGATTTGTAAATTCAGCTACTTTGGCTAGCGAACGGGCTGCTTCTTTATATTTTTTCTCATGAAACAAAATATGTCCGTCAATGAGCCATAATTTGGCCACATTTTCATCGCTCAACAAGTTAAAATCAAAGTGAACACTTCCCAACAATGAGTTCAGTTTTTCCGTTTCGTCGATATCCAATAATAATAAAGCGATGGTAATCAGATTATGAGTTCGACTTGAAAAACTCTTAATGTCATTGTTCAGTTGCATCGAAGACGTGATTAATCCTATCGCTTTTTCTTTCTGGTTTAATTTGGTGTAAATTTCAGCCAATTTCACCTGTATTTCGGCAACCAAAGGCCAATTGCGATTTTTCTCTTCAGCTTTTAAAAGCCATTGATAAAGACGTGTCGATTCCTTTTGAAGTGACAGCTGACTCAAAATTTCAATCACGGAAAAAATTGAGTTTTGAACTAGCGCTCTTTTCTTTAAATAATAGGCCAGTTGCAAACTCATCCATATATTCTGCATGAATACAAACTTCATTTTTGGCAAAGAGTCGGACAATTTTTTTAATAACTGAATACTTCTTTGTAATGCGCTCTCAAACGCCCCAAACTCAGAAATTTCGGTCAAACAATACTGAAATCCCATAATTTTGGTAATATCCGGTAATTGATCACGTTTGATCACGGATATTTGTTTTTGCAATACTTCCTCACCAAAAGCGATGATTTGACGGGAAGAGAACAATTTATGTTTTGTGATTTGCGCTCTGATATGAATCGGCATCCAATATTTTGTTCGATTGAGGTTACAATCCAATAAACCAAGACGGTGTAAATAATTTAAATCGACGTCAATCTTTTTGCCAGAAAGCAGCAATCTCAAGTATTTTCTTGAGACCGGAACGCGCAATAAAAACAAGAAAAATAGAATTCTTAATCTTTGACGCGGAAGAGTGGAAATAAACTTCACAAATGCTTCTTTCCAAACCGTTTTTTCGTTTTGAGCCAAATAAACTAAGTCAATCAATTTCTGGTCTCCAAAGGATTTCACCATCATCATCAGTGATGTATTCAGCATGTGATGTGGAAAGTCGCTTTCCAAGCAATCCATCCAGGGTTTCGGTAAGCTGTCCTCAAAACAGTTATTAATCTCTCCTAGGGTCAAATCACCAGTTGTTATTGAAATACAAGATAAATTTGTGCATTTTTGATGGTTACTGAGCAATATGATTGTCCACCCATTATCTAATTTCGTTTTCATCCATTGATCCAACACAGGATCGGCTTTGTCCGGAGGATAATAGACCACCAAAAATCGCTTATCAACTTCTTCACCGGCTGCTTCTTCCGCTTGTAGTGTACATTGATCAAAATACTGGAAAATAGCTTCCTCTTTAAGCAGAAATGAAAACTGTTGAGAAATTGAACGAGGTACTTTGGGGATTTCAGCCCCATGATATCCCCAGCGTTTGTAATACAGCAGGTATAGCTCGTGTGCTGTTTGTCCTTTCAGCCGTCTAAAGGCCTCAAACATATACTCTTCCGCGGAATAACCGTTGAGCGCCATCAGATTAATCAGGCATCCCGACGCGGAAGCGTCAAGCACCCTCAATAATTGCCGCAGCGTTTCATGATGCCCGGCAAAACGACGATGTACATTTAAATGCTGATGGATAGTAACCTGGCGCTGTTTCTCACTTCGCGCGTCCAAAATCAAATTAAACGGGCGCAATGGGACGATTTGATCTTTTTCCAACAAGCTTTTGTTAACATGTAACTGAATCCAGGACCAATCACAACTCAAAGGAATGTCCGCCTGAATACTGTTAATGGCCAAGCGATGTGCCTTTAATATATTTTCTTGCCGGGTTAGATTTAAAATAAACCTTTGAAAATATTTTCGAAAACGATCGCTCTGAATTCGGCCATGTACACTGATTAAATAAGGAATACCAGCGTCAAAATATCGTGAGACCGCGTCATTCACAAAATGTTTGGGATTTTCCAGCAAATCCGATGTTACTAAAATCATGATCCGTAAACCGTTTTGTATGCTTGTACTCAAAACGGCTTGAAACTCTTGATCAAACCATGATAAACGCTTATTTGTTTGTTTTGGGCCGGAAAGCATCCACCCTTCACCAGAATCAAAACCGGAGAAGAGGAAAATATCGGGGCGACTTTTCAGCTCGTCAAAAATTGTTTCTTTGGATGCGTTTCCGTCTATCTTTGATTTGATATAGGGAAATGTCGAAAACACACCGCTTGGCAAATGTTCGACCTGTGTGACAAATCGTGATCCCGTGTTTAATCCGTCTGCGTCCGGAATGTTGTCTGCGATGATGATCGGATGGTATGCGTTCAGGGATAATTTTAAATGAGAAATTTCCGAATTATCACCACCAACAAAATCATGCTGTTTCGAATAATTGACTCTCACCACGCCTTGCGTCAGCGCGAAAAAGGCCCTGCCATCATACAACAACTCCCATGAAATATTGAGGATTCGCGGTTCCGTTCCAAAAATGAAAAGGCCGGCTTCCTGGTAAATACGACTTCTCAGAGATTCGGGAATGATCGATTTGAAAAGAGCAAAACCATAATGTTGAAGCGGCGCGATAATTTCCTCACGCTCTTTTGGGGTAGACGTAACCCGCGTCGAAACAGAACTAAGCAACAAACTGTATGCATTAACAGCGGCTTTGGTGACATTTGGGGGAGGCGCGATAAAAGGAAACGTCAGTTTGTACTTCCGGATAATTACCGATTGAGGTGAAACATAAATAAATAAGGACATTCGAACTCTTTTTATGCTTCAAATTATTGAGATTCGGATTTTTGATCGACGCGAAGAATGCGATGGTTTTCCACTCTACGAGTAAAATGAAGTCCGTCAAAGTATTCCAGTAAACCAATGGCATGCTTTCTTGAAAATCCAAACAAGCCTTTAAATTCAAGAACGGTAATTGTATCCTGTTTGGCAAAAAAATCCAATGTTAGCTTTTTGATTCCCTCAATGGTCTCAGGAAGATACCACAAATCTTCATTAACCTTGACTACCCATTTTTGAGATTGACCGATTTTTAGAAGTTTTAGCAAATCTTTTTTGGATAAATCGAGCTCATCAGCCATATTCACCACACCGGGTGGTGCCTTTGGCTCACGCTGCAATACACCCAGAATTTTGTCGCGATTTATCGTCTGTTTTTTGTCCAATCCCCCTTTAAATCCCGGTAAGTGGTAATAATCATTTCGTTTCAGCAAGATTTCTTGTTTTACCGACCAATTGAGCAAGCTTAAGATTTCAGTTAAACTATAAAAACGACTCATTTTTCCCATAAAATCAGTCCCCGGAGCCCCAAGCTTTTCCGGAAATTTTTGATGAAACAAAGCAAGCACTTTCTGGAAAAAGCGCGATATTCGATGGCAATGGAACTGATGTAAATATTTTTTTCGTTCAGTATTGATACAGATTATTTCACCGATACTGGAGAGTTTTTGCAGAGATCGCTGAATCGATTTTTGACCGCAATTTACCAAAGGTGGAAGTTGATTACCCTCTACCCCTGTAACTCCCGAGAGAAATACTGTTTCAAGTATTCTGCTCTCTTCATTTTCCGAAGCCAAACCAGACAGAGAGTCATAAAGTCTTTCTTTATTCCTACGGCTGCGATTGCCAAAAGGAGCTATAATTCTTCCACCGGCTATTGTCTCCATGGGGGATAGATTTCGAATGATAAATCGATCATTATAGTGACAACTAATCGGCTTTTCCAAACGAATTTGGATGAATTGCGATTCGGGGCTTTCATTATCAAAATTCGCGAAAGTGATCACACGGCCAGTAACTTCTTGAGCATTGCTGAAAAACCGAATCTTAAATCGATTTTTCAAAATACCGGCTTTTTCAGGAATCAGATTTAATTCGGCATCGATCGTCTTCGTCGTTACCAAACCATTGGGTTTGGCAATTTGATCCCCACGGGTAATCTCATCTTTATGTAATCCCGAGATATTAATTGCCGATCGTTGACCCGCGTGAATTGATTCGACGTTTTTCAAGTGAGTTTGAAATCCTCGAATTTTTAATGATTGATTTTTAGGAAACAGAACCAAATCGTCACTCAGGTGAGCGGTACCAGACAAAACAGTACCCGTAACAATAGTCCCGAAGCCCTTTAATGTAAACTTCCGGTCCACTGGCAATCGAAATGATCCTCGATCGGATTTGCTACCAAGCAATTCGGATTGTTTAGCGATTTCCTCCTTAAGTTCCCGCAGGCCGTTTCCTTTAATGGAAGAAACCTTCATAATCGGGCTCTCATTTAAAAATGTCGGTTCAATCAGTTCCGCTACCTCTTCCTCAACCAATTGGATCATTTCCTCATCCGCTAAGTCACAACGAGTAATCACGGTGATGCCACGTTGAATCCCCAGCAAGTTACAGATATGCAAATGTTCCCGTGTTTGGGGCATCACACCACCATCTGCGGCAACCACCAGAATCAGGAGTTGTATACCTCCGGCTCCCGCTAACATATTATGAACAAACCGCTCATGCCCGGGGACGTCGATAAATGAAATTTCCAGGTCATTATTCCAAACATAGTGCGCAAATCCCAGATCGATCGTGATTCCCCTCTTCTTCTCTTCCTCAAACCGATCCGGATCTGTGCCTGTTAATGCTTTAACTAAAGCTGACTTACCATGATCGATATGTCCGCTGGTGCCGATAATTACATGTTTCAAATTATTATCCGGAGCAAAACATTAGGGTTGGTTGGCAGATTACCAGCTGAAGGAAAGACCCAATTGAATTTGATCTGTTTCTTTTTGGTAACACAAAGTGGTAATAACGCCAGCTGAATTGTATGCCTGAATTCCGATTGAAAAATCATTGGGAACTTGAGGTTCCTCATAATAGTAAAAAATATCTTCGGCATAAAGCTTTATATTCGAGGTAATCAGGTATTTGGCACCCATACTAAAAGTTTGGTTGTCCAGATAAAAATTGTACAACAGCCCTACCGCCTGCCATTTTCCCGAAACTGCGGCAAGCACTGTGGCTTTATTATAACTATCGTTCTTACTATCCCGAGCATCGTCACCTGATTCAAAATCCGTATTATATTTGTCCCAATATACTCGACCTTTGATACCAAGTAATAGCACTACCGGTAGATCCTCTTCATCCAAAACCTGATACCGGGCCGACATATATCCGGAATGGATGCCGCTGCTATTTTCCGTATTGGGTGCATCGGAGCGTGCATTGATTTTGTCTTGAATTGAATTGACCTCAATCCCAAGTTGCAGGTCTTCCAAAGGCTTAATATCATATCTCACTCGAACTACTTTGAAATCCATTTCAGACAAATTGTCCACCCAGGTCAGAAGATCCAGATAATGCTTTTTGGGATTGATGTATGCCGTTGGAGCAAAAAACATCCATGATTCGTTATGATTATCATCAAATGTCGACGGTTTATAGTCCGATGCGATACGATCAATTACCGACTCTTCCTCTTCTTCAACCGGTGGCGTTTTTTCAATGGTTTGCGTTTCAGTTCCCTCATGAGGAATATCCATGACCACCTGCGATAGCGTATCATTGGTCGGTGTAATTAGTTTTAAATTGGCCAATACACTAGCATTGAGCGCTTTCAAATCCACCAGCAAAACCTGTGTGCAATCCGCGCGTTCGGCGAAGCTTTTCAAAATAAAATCATCTTCCGTTAACTGATTAAAAGCTATTTGGTTGGTCGATATAATTTCCTGAACGATCAAAGGGTCAACTACTTCAAAAGACTTCAATAATTCACGGGATAACTCTTTTTTGAACTTAACCAAATTGATTTTGTATTTGATTTGATTTTGATCGGATGTATTGTAAACAATCGCGATTCGACTCGCGACATTGGGACCATATTCGCTGGCCATATCTTTTTGAAATGATCGTCGCGCATCTGAAAAATCGATGGCGAGACAATTTTGAGACACCAGACTGATGAGCGAAGCTGCTATAATTATAGACAGTTGAATTGATTTACTTTTCCTTCGAAGTTTCATAATATCCCCTTGAGTAAAATTGAATAGCTTTGATCTAGTCTCCCAATTTATCATTATGCTTCTTCATAAATCGGCAAAAAGTCAAAACTGATATCAAGTGCTTGTGCTGAATGTGTCAAAGATCCCACAGAAATATAATCAACGCCCGTTTCCGCTATTTCAGCGACATTATCGAGAGAAACGTCACCTAACGCTTCTAACTTTTTTTGCCCGTTGACTCGTTTTACAATCCGCTTAAGCTCTTCAGCGTTCATGTTATCCAGAAGCAAAATATCCGCCTCCGAATGCAATGCATCCTCTAATTGATCCTGAGAATTAATCTCCACTTCAACCACGACGGTATGTGATACTAATTTTTTGATATCGGCCACCGCTTTTTTAATGGAACGACCTTCCTCATAAAGCATCGCCAAATGATTGTCTTTAATCAGAATCGCGTCCGATAAGCAGTATCGATGGTTAAATCCGCCTCCCATCCGAACCGCGTATTTTTCAAGATAGCGCAACCCTGGTGTGGTTTTTCTGGTATCAACGATTCGAACGGTTTCAGACTTGGTGCGGGCTAATTCCACAAACTGTCTGGTCAATGAGGCTATTCCGCTCAATCGCTGCAAAAAGTTAAGCGCGACACGTTCCGCTTTCAACAACACCCGCGCACGACCAGCTACCTTCGCGATAATATCGTTTTTTCGAACGATATCCCCGTCTTGAACCAATCCTGTCCATATAATTTCATCATCGAGCATTTTAAAAGTTTTTCTAACGACAGGCAGACCGGCAATGACACCATCGTCTTTAATCGTAAAAATCAGCTCACGTTCCGAATAAGGATTGATTAAATTGTCAGACGTTACATCCCCCCAAGGAATGTCTTCGTCTATAGCTGCGCTGATTAGTTTATTCACGATGTTAGACTCCATATTCCTATCTCTTGATAGTATTGCCTAAACGCTATGGTTTTCGGCTGATTAGTCAACAATCACTCTAGCGAGTACAGGAAATGCGTGCAACTCAAAATTTTCTAATCCGATGCGAGGAACACATTTGGGTTGCTGATTCGGGGATTTCCGGTTGATTGTTTGTTGCCAAACATCGATATGATTATCGAATCGCAGCGGATTTAATCCCTTCCTCAGAAATGCTGTCTGGCTGATCCTCCGACGGTTTTCGCATCCGATGATTGACATTCAATTGCAGGAAAGCGGATTTTATCAATTGCAAAACTTTTTTTAAATGTCACTTAGGAACCTTAGCTTAAATCGTTGAACATACAACGCTATAAATTAGTCCAGTGCTGTCAACAACTACCTAATATAAAATCCGGCGATTTTCGCGTAAACCTTTCCATGGATACGACCGCATGGAAAGGGAGATGATTAGTAGCGAGACTGGAATTATAACAGCATAATAGAGTAAAAAATAAAATGAAAAAAACAAGTCAATTAAAACAGATGATTCTTAGCAAAAATTTAGAGTTCATCATGGAGGCCCATAACGGGATTTCCGCTAAGATTGTTGAGGAAGCCGGTTTCAATGGTATATGGGGTAGCGGTTTAGCCATTTCGGCCTCGCTCGGAGTTCGGGATAACAACGAAGCCAGTTGGACGCAAATATTGGACGTAGTGGAATATATGAGTGACGCCACAAGCGTACCTATTTTGCTGGATGGCGATACCGGTTATGGCAATTTTAATAATATGCGCCGTCTGGTGAAAAAACTAGGGCAGCGTGATGTCGCTGGGGTTTGCATTGAGGACAAAGTTTTTCCCAAAACCAATAGTTTTTTAAGAGGTGATCAACAACCTCTGGCGGATATAGAAGAATTCAGCGGAAAAATTAAGGCGGGAAAAGATAGCCAGCCGGATGACGATTTCGTGATAGTCGCGCGCGTTGAGGCTTTTATTGCCGGTTGGGGATTAAAGAAAGCGCTTAAGCGAGCGGAGGCATATCGTCAAGCGGGTGCTGACGCGATATTGATACATAGTAAACTAAACAATAGCAGTGAGATTTTCTCATTCCTTAAGAGATGGGACAATCGCTCACCTGTGGTGTTGGTTCCTACCAAATATTATACAACTTCCGCTGATGATTTTAGAAAACAAAATGTGTCACTCGTTATTTGGGCCAATCATTTGATTTGCGGCGCGGTGGAAAAAATGCAGACCATTGCCAATCAAATCTATCAAGAAGAAAATCTCTTGAGTGCGGAAGATAAAGTCGTACCTGTCAAAGAACTGTTTCGTTTGCAAGATGATGCCGAAATAGCGGAAGCCGAACTACGATACCTCAAGAAAAAACCGGGCAGTGCCATTTCAGCAATAATTTTAGCGGCAACTCAGGGAAAACGTCTGGAAAATTTAACTAACGATATCCCCAAAGCCATGCTGAGAATTGGGAAACGGACGATCCCAGAGAGAATGATTGACCATCTCAATAATTATGAAATCGAGGACATCAATGTTGTGCTTGGCTTTAAGCACGAAACAATCTCACTACCCAATATTAATGTCGCGGTCAATGAAGCCTACGAGACATCCGGTCAAATAGCCTCTCTCAGTCAAGTGACCCCAAAAATGAATGTGGATAATCTGATATTATTTGGGGATATTCTATTCAGGAAATACATCCTGCAGTTTGCCATTGAGGATCCGTCGGATGTCGTCCTTATAGTCGATTCAAAAATCAATACACAAAATAAAGGCAAATCTGATTTTGTGATCGCTGACTACGCGGATAACCAGTCATATTTCGGTGAGCAAAGCCATGTGCGGCGAATCGATTTCGGACAAGCCAATGATCGATACAGCGGTGAATGGATTGGGATTTTGAAATTGTCCCCCAAAGGAACCCGATTGATGGTGGATTATGTCAACAAATATCAAACAACTCCGGAGTTCAATGCTCCCGATATCCGAGACATGATCAACGAATTTGTTCAGAATGGGATTAAAGTGAAAATCCAGTATATTTCAGGCCATTGGGTTGATGTTAACAATATTTCAGATATCACGACAGCCAGTGAGTTTTAATATGATTGAAGCCAACGATTTTCTCAATATACCTTTTTTTCAGGCGCCCCCTGATCATACCTGAAACCCATGATTAACGCGGTAATTGATGATGAGGGAGTGGATTACTACGAGGCTACCAATGAAGGTGACGCGGTAGCTATGGTTTGCGGTGCCTATACAGCCGGTAGAAAAGGTGTGGTCATGTTTCAAAATTCCAGATTGGGAAATGCCGTTAACGCTTTGACATCACTTTCCTTTCCTTTTCGATTTCCTTTTATCACCATCGTGACGCACAGAGGACAACCAGGTGATCCTGCCGATGAACCACAAAATGAACTGATGGGAGCTGTCACTGAAGGTCTTCTGACCACAATGCGAATGAAGTGGTGCCACTTTCCGGAAAATCGCGGAGATCTTGAGGAAGCATTTACAGAGGCCATACAATATATGGATGAACACCAACTTCCTTTTGTTTTTGTCATGCGAAAAGGGACGATAAAGTCCCAAGATTTGAAACTTGCCCAAAATGAACACCCGATCGGTAATCGGCAATTTAAATTTTCCGAATCTATCCAAAAGCCATATTCAGATCGCCCCACCAGAACGGACGCGCTAAAGCTTCTTCATAAGTATCGATTGAGTTCTGATATTTATATCGCGACAACCGGAAAAACCGGTCGTGAACTGTATGTGATTGATAATAATCCCAAAAATTTCTATATGGTCGGATCAATGGGATCAGCTTCTTCTTATGCCTTGGGAGCAAGCCATCTGTGAGTCGGATCATCGTTTTGCTATTTGGGATGGTGATGCCGCGGCATTAATGTGAATGGGCAATCTGGCCTCTGTCGGAGCCTTTCGTCCCCATAATCTTGTCCACATTATACTTGATAACGAAGTCAATGACTCTACCGGAGGACAAGCCACAGTGAGTTCGAATACAGCCTTGACTGTTGTAGCGATGGCATGCGGATATTACTCCGGCTATTCAACCGATAGCGTTGAGAAACTGGAAAAGATTCTTGCTGAAAAGCTTGTGGAAAAGGGCCCCAGCCTGATTCATTTTCGAATTAAGAAAGGTTCACCCAAGGATCTGGGACGACCAAAAATAAAACCGTACGAAATTAAAGAACGCTTGATGAAGGTGTTAAGTCAATAGAGTTACTGAGTGTCTGAAGTGAATCATAGCTTTTTATATCAGCATATTATGTCTTTATTACTGAACGGATGTTTCCCCTAAAATATAAGTGTTTATTTCTTAAGCGAATAATTTTTTCGCATTAAATAAATTTTTTGCTTTACTTTTTGGATTAATCAATATATTTGTCTTTTTAATTAGTTGATGACCTACTCAAACTTAAATGTTTGGGGTCATTGTTCCGTGCCATAAATTGAAGCGTGCACGAACAGGATTTACTTTGCTAAATCCATTTTAAATATAAGATGTCTTGACATTATCTTTTTTTTAAAAATGATGTTTCAGCCAAATTCAGATTGAAACGATGATCTGAAAAGCATTGAAAGGAATTTTTAAAAATTCCCATTCATTGAAACATCACAATGAATCCGCTAATAAGCTATTTGGGTTATTAGCAATGATTAATTTGGAGCAGAAATAAAATGAGAAAAGCGATAAGATTTTGTTTGGCTTTGGCTTTGGTAGGAGCAATGGCCGCTGGAACTGCTTTTGCGGGCGAAACCGAAGCTAAGATATGGGGTGATGGATATGTCTATTTCAAAAGTTTGACTGCGGAACACGAGGATGCTGGTCTTAGCTATGCCAAGATAGATGGGTTTTATGAAGCGTACATGTACATGCAAGGTGTCAACAAAGGTGATGTCTGGACAACTAAGGCGCAATCAGGTATTTATGTATATAATGGTGAAGTTGGGGTAGATAGCTCCAATGTCTATATCTACAACGATGAATATCTTTTCCGTGCAGGTTCTAGCGATCTTGGTGATGCGACCAAAAATCCAAGTTACTTTTGGGGTGACAAAATGGACGCGGGTGATGAGCTATGGAAAGGAGGGTTATATGTGAAATTTGGTCTACGTAAAGTGGGTCTTGAAGTTCTTTTCGGAACAGAAAACGATGACAACGTTCAAACGGTTGCTTACGCTGTTTCTTACGACAAAAAGATCGACGACATCGATTTCTCCGTTGAATATGAAACTTATTCAAAAGCTATTAACGAGGACGTAGGTGCGTCAACGACTGACGATGCTGGCGATGATAAAGACGGAATAAACGACGGCGCGGTAGGTGATAATTTAGGTTTTGGTGTTGCTTATGACATGGATCCATTCGCGATCAAATTCAATTATGACATGAAATCTGAAACTCCTGGCGGACCTGGTGCCGAAGCAGATGAGGAAACTTCAATGATGCTTTCAGGTGATTACAAACTGGATGATGTATCGGGTGTATCCGTTGTTTATCAGCAAATCGACACAGATCAGCAATACGTCTCCGAAGATTATGGAACTCTTCCTTTAAAATACATTGAAACGAGTATAGGTGTTGGTTACGAAACTGCTGTAGGCAAATTCATCATCGCTGTTTACTACCAGATGGACAGTGTAGAGTATGATGACGAATATGCACAAGCATATTTACTAGCATATGGAGAAGAAAGCGTTCCGGCAGCTACAGAAAACACTCTTGGTGTGTATCTGAATATGGCATTCTAATAAGCAAGCTTGAAAACTTGCTTAAAGCAAAAGTTTAAACTCAAAGAGATTCGATCCTAACCGATTGAATCTCTTTTTTTTTGCTTATTTGCTTTCACTGATTGCAAGAATATCCGCTTGAAGTATAAAGTTTTTTGGGTATCCACTTATTACCCTAATTTTATCACTAATAATTTATACTCTTTATAATCAGATAGTTAATCTCTATTGGGCATACTGACCCGAGTTGATTAAAAAATAATCAAACACCAGGTGAAAATAGCGCGGACAATGGAAAAAAAGTTCTGATCTTGGTATTGGTGTAGCATATAGTATGAACCTAATGACTTTTAAACGTGGTTATGGTTCAGGTTCACAAACAGATGGTGGTACTGATACAAAAGTCGCAGAGTATACTATTGTCATGTTTGCTCTCAACTTCAAACTTGATGAAGTTTGTAACTGTTCAGCTAATTTCTCTCTGGTGGCTCCATAGCTCTTCGAGACTATGGAGTCTGTATGATTTTACCTTAAGACTCCGCAAGGCTACGCCATTTGGAGCCGCCGTGGGCTTTAAAAGCAGATTTTTTGCTCTGTATGTGCTTAGAATCTATTTTTATTTTTCAGCTGCTCTCGGTTCGCGAAAAACAAAAATTCCTATAAAGGCTTTTTATCGTCCGTTGCAGTACCAAATCTCTGTAGACTGTCTCATGTAGGCGGATTAACAAAAATCCGTCAAAAACCTTGTCAAGTAAAAAATGAACTTTTTTAATAAGTTCTGAATAGATACTGAAGTTTTTGGTATATCCGCTCTTTATATTTTCCCAATACCTCATTTACTAAGAACACAGCATAAGTCGTAATATTGGCGAACCAGACGAATCTCTCTTAATCAGATAAAAGCCGTTTTTTCTTCTTTTGAGTTCATAACACAAGCTGTTTTGTTTGGTTCCCATGCCGCTAATACTGACCATGCTAGGAGTGACTACGATATAGCGATTTGGCTCGATTCTCATACAGAAGGATTGAATGACCCGTTTTTCCAACTCTACGCTGATTTGCCAATATTATTGGGGATTCAGGATTGTGATTTGGATTTGGTTGATTTAAGAAGAGCAAGCAAGCTATTAAAAAAAAACATCGCAGAAAATCACCTCGTTATTGAAGGGACCGCTGATGAAATTTTAAGAATACTTGATACAAACAACTAAAAACGCTGAGATCGAAAAAAATGTTCTTGATGAGCTATCCCAAATAGCAAATTCTAAAGGAACACTTGACGCGATATATACTCGTGCCGCTAAGAGCTCCTTACAGGTAATTATTGAAAACGCCATTGGAAAAGCCAAACAAAGATTGAAACATTTTGATTGTCCGTTGGCTGTTACCAAAGGAAAGGAAGCATTTTGGATTCTTTCTGAGGTTGGATTTATAGAGGATGAGTTCAGGAATAGAATTGGATATGCAATTGGTTTCCGCGATATTATGATACATGATTACATGAACTTTGATGAGAA
The DNA here is from genome assembly GCA_964549175.1 of uncultured Pseudomonadota bacterium. Classification (GTDB taxonomy): domain Bacteria; phylum SAR324; class SAR324; order XYD2-FULL-50-16; family XYD2-FULL-50-16; genus CAZJUM01. The sequence goes on from CAZJUM010000011.1 coordinate 24,231, forward strand.
ACTTCTACTGAACATTGTAAAAAATCAAGAATACAACACGATACTCACTTTCTTAATAGATGATGTTAATCCTTCCGAAACGATAAAAAAACGAATCGCTTCATTTAGCTACTGAAAGTGAACATTGGCTCAAAATTAGTTGCGTAGTAATCCTTATCAGTATTCATTAGGTGGATGTAATCAAGGACTGATAGGGATTTCAGCCCTTGATAAGCAGGAATATCTCAGAGGAAACCGCTTTGAAGTGATCAGTAAAACCATTTGAGATTTTTGTTTGGCAGCGGTAATTAGAGAGCTTCTCGCCGGATGGTTTTCCTTTCTGAAAAAGCCTCCCCAATCCCTGAAAAATTGCCAAAAAAAAAGCCTGAAGCAAGTCATCTAACTTGCCTCAGGCCCTTTAATCCGGCAACGTCCTACTCTCCCACACGGAATCCGCACAGTACCATCGGCGCTGAAGGACTTTACGACTGTGTTCGAGATGGAAACAGGTGTGGCCCCTTCGCTATAATCACCGGAAAATCTGATTTCATTCTTTTTCACGCGGTTACGATATAATTTCCTCAATCGCCTGATTTCAGGCTACCTCCTTTTACCCTAAAAGTATCTTAAGATAAGGTCTCACGGTCGATTAGTACTGGTAAGCTACGTACATTGCTGCACTTCCACCCCCAGCCTATCAAACAGTTAGTCTTACTGAGACCTTCAGGGGAGTTATACTCCCGGGAAATCTATCTCGAGGCTGGCTTCCCGCTTAGATGCCTTCAGCGGTTATCCATTCCAAACTTAGCTACCCAGCGGTGCCACTGGCGTGACAACTGGATCACCATCGGTTTGTCCACTCCGGTCCTCTCGTACTAAGAGCAGCTCCTCTCAAATTTCCAGCGCCCACGACAGATAGGGACCGAACTGTCTCACGACGTTCTGAACCCAGCTCGCGTACCACTTT
>CAZJUM010000012.1:0-24654 GCA_964549175.1 uncultured Pseudomonadota bacterium
TAAACAAAGGGGTACGCCACTTCACTCTCAAACACAAGAATCAACTATAACTCGTAAACTTAGCCATAGAGTTTGGTTTTGCCTATTTTTGAAGCCCCTAAAACTTATAGGTCAATTTTAAATCTATATGATGCCAATTTAACTCTACAACGATACTTGTCATGCAAGTGACTGAAATAATTACATCTCAAAATAAAGTAAGAACTCACAATAATCCAATAATATCAGTTATATGACCTTTTAAGTGTCGTTGTAGGGATATTAAACTCAGAAAACTCTTATGTTAGAGCAAATATAATGATATTGATTGAATATTTATGGGTTATGTAAAAAAACTATTCAATCGTTTTAATTAAAACTATCAAGATGTTAACCTAAATAATCAGGATTTAGTTTCCGGAAAATGGATCAAAGGAAGATAAAACCAAATGAATACTATAATCGGCATCACAATGGGAGACGCGGCAGGCGTCGGACCTGAAATTATCATTAAAGCTCTTTCGCAAAGACCTCAAGATCCAAACTACAATATACTTGTTATCGGAGATGGAGAGTTCCTAAAAGAAACAGCTAAAAAATTCAATATGAAGACCCATTTCAAAATCGTTAAAGATTTTGACGCTGTTACTTTCGAATCAAATAAAGTCACTGTTTTAGATTACCTTAAGCTGGACCGAACAGGTTTTAAGCCTGGTATTCCTCATGCTGGTGCCGGGGATCTGGCATACGAAATAATAGTTAAAGCGGTATCATTAGCATTAGATTGTAAAATAGGAGCTATTGTAACGGCCCCTATTTGCAAGAAGTCACTCCATATGGCAGCGCATTTTTTTGACGGGCATACCGGGCTTATTGCTCATCTCACAGGTACACGCGACTACCGGATGATGTTTTCAGCTCAGAAACTAAAGATCCTTCATGTCACAGCACATTTACCACTTATTGAGGCATGTCAAACGATAACTCAAAAATTGGTTCATAAGACCATTCAGTTAGGAAATTGCCACATGAATCAATTAGGTGTCGCAAATCCAAGAATAGCCGTTTGCGGTCTTAATCCACATGCCGGTGAAAATGGGGTATTCGGCAGGGAGGATCTCGATATTATTGCCCCCGCTGTAAACCAGGCTAAATCAGACGGAATTGACGTATACGGGCCACTACCTGCCGACACCACATTCCTTCAGGCATATCAAAATAAATTTGACCTGGTTATTGCTCAATACCATGATCAAGGACATGTACCGGGAAAACTTGTAGCGTTTGATACAGCTGTTAATGTCACTGTCGGATTGCCAATAATCAGAACTTCAGTGGACCACGGCACAGCTTTTGACATTGTCGAAAAGGGCATTGCCAATTTTGAAAACCTAAATTGTGCTATTGATTATGCTATAAACTTAGCAACTAAAAAACCATTAATTGAACAATGAGACCATCAAAAAGTGTAGTAACACGAAACAACCATTGACTCCCAATGAATTGATGTTTTCCGGAATCAACTTTTTTCCAATTTATCCGAAGTCTATATGATCTTACATTGAATTAGAGATCACTTGCGGAACAAGCATGTTTGGTAATCGATATGGCATATTCCGGACTAAGCCCAAGTAGCGCAATAGAATATTATACAATTTGGCTCAGGTGACTCTAAGAGAAGGAAGGCATCACAGAATCGCATTAAATAACGCATAAGCGAAACCGATCAACTATGGAATTAGATAAGAATTTCAGATTACTGCTTGTTGAAGACAACGAAAAAATCAGGAAGCTTTTATGCAATATTCTTGAAAACTTTGGATTTGCAAATACTTACGAAGTCGGAGCTTGAGAAGTAATTGATGTCAAATCCTGTCGACATCATATTCAAGGACTGGGCGATGCCGGAAATGAGTGGTTTGGATTTATTGAAAAAGTCAGCACAGCTCAGAGGATTTTAAGAACATCCCCATTTTGATGATGACGGCATCAGATCAAACAGAAAATATTTTCGAGGCTACCAAACATAAGATTAAAGGATATGTTGTCAAACCACTCAAGTGCTAAAACGATTCTAACTAGAATTGAAGAAGTGTTATAATAGGCGTTATTTAGCATCAGTCAAAACTAATATGCTGAACCAATCATATTCAGAGACACTACATCCCTACCGGCCTGAATGAGCGAAAACGATCATTGGACACCTCCCAAGCTGGTGCGATGGATCTCGGAACAATTTCAAAACCATCAACTAGCTCCGCCACACCGCCTAGAAGCGGAATTACTGGTCAGCCACGCGCTCGGCATCTCACGAGCGGATATTTACTTACAACATGATCAACCATGCCAGGAGCATGAACTGGCTGAAGTTTGCGAGCTTTATAATCGAAGGATCAATCGCGAACCTTTGGCATATATTACGGGTTCTTGTGGTTTTTGGACATTGCGCTTATCTGTGGGACAAGGAGTTCTAATTCCGAGACAGGATACGGAATTAATTGTTGATGCGGCGCTTGAAATCATTCCGGATCAACCCCGCGAAGTCCCCTACACAATTTTGGAGTTGGGTACTGGCAGTGCCATTATCCCTTTAGCCTTAGCCACTGAACGTCAATATTTGGACATTACCACCGTTGAAGTTAGCCCTGAAGCCATTCATTACGCTCGCATAAATATTGAGCACTATAATGATCAAATTACTTCACTACAAAATAAAATTCACTTGCTTCAAGGGGATCGCTTTGAAGCGATTCATTCCGTCAGTTGTTTTGATTTAATTATCAGTAATCCACCATACATCCCCGAGCTTGATATTGATAGTCTTGCTCCGGAAGTTAAACATTGGGAGCCCTGTAAAGCTCTTTCAGGGGGGGAAAATGGTTTAGAATTTTATGACTATCTCAAGCAAGCTTCAATTCGATTACTCAAACCCGGGGCTGTCCTATTGTTCGAGCATGGATACGATCAGTTAAGGGCACTATCGGAGCTTTTTGCACAAACAAAAGACCTTAAGCTGGAAGCAACAATTCAAGATCTCAATCAAAAAGATCGGGTGATGAAATTCTCAAAAATATAGCTCCCCTTCCTCATTTTGAACAATTGTCACCAAGAGCGTTTAAAAGACTTGCCAGGATAATGGATGATGTTTAAAAGAAAGCTCACTGACCCTGATGAAGATTGCTTTAGATTATTTGTTTATTAGTCGTAGGCTATATGAGTCCTTCCGAGTTTAAACAGCAATATCAACAGAAGCTTAATCTCTTTGAAAAATATCTAAAAAAAAGCTTCCCGGTAATCCCATACCAGGTGTCCATCTTAGAACAATCAGCACGCTATTCGCTGTTCGCTGGCGGAAAACGAGTACGCCCAATTTTACTATTGTCCACTGTTGACGCCTCAGGACGGGATTCAGCTTTCGCAATGCCATTCGCTTGCGCAATCGAATACATCCATACCTATTCACTAATCCATGATGATTTGCCATGTATGGATGACGATGAGTTACGACGGGGCCAACCCACCAACCATATAGAATTCGGCGAAGACATCGCGCTGTTGACGGGCGATGCATTGCTAACGCATAGTTTTTACTTGATCAGTTCAGTCTGTAATACCGATGTTTCAGCTGAAGTAATTCAGCGGATAATCAAAATTCTTTCCGGGAAAGCAGGAATTTATGGTATGGTCTCAGGGCAAGTCGCGGATATCATCAGCCTTGAAAAGCTACCACCCAATGAAACACTGCGATTTATTCACGCGAATAAAACCGGCACTTTAATCACCGCATCCATCCAAATCGGAGCCATATTAGCATGCGTTGACGAAGATGCTTTCGAAGCATTAACAGGATTTGGAGAAGAAATCGGAAGATGTTTTCAAATTCAAGATGATATTTTGGATGAAACCGGCAGCGAAGAAGAATTGGGTAAAACGCCAGGAACTGACAAAAAGAATCAGACCATAACATATCCGAGTGTTTACGGATTAAGTGAGTCGAAAGTATTGGCAAAAGATAGTTATCAAAAAGCCATTTCGTTTTTGAATAAAAGCGGACTTGACACGATGTTTCTAAAACAATTGGCAGCTTTTATAGTGAACCGTTCTCACTAATTGTTTTCATGGACCCTGTAAATAATTCTGTGTAACTGCCATTTTTCCTATACTGGGAATCTGCCTTCAAATTCAATGGCAAATCTGTTCATAGCCGGTTTCCAATTTCTAAGTGGCATAGTCCAGTGCTTCGATGCTGACATTACTGCCAGATATATAATTTTACAAGCTGATTTTCAGAAAAATCATCCAATGCTTTTTCAGCTTCTGCAAGGGTTGGAGAGTTGTAGATGCTTTTCAGACCGGCAGCGACCTGTTTCATATCCTTTGCATCGTACATTTCTTTGAAGGCAGCTACGATATCACGAGTGGTCATTCCTTTTGCATATAGAGCCAGGATCTGATCGTCAAATTTTGTTAACCGGGTTTGTCCTTTTTTTACAAACTGTGGATCGAAGGTGCCGTTCCGATCCCTTGGCGTTTTCATTTCAAGGTGGCCGAAATTGCCTTTGAGGGTTTTAGGTGTAAATCCATTACGATTGTTATCAGTTTTACGGCCATCTGGGTTATTTTTAGGGTAACCCAGATGGTCCTCTATCTCGGCATTCAATGCAGTTTCTACTGTCAATTTAACAAGACGTCTGGATAAGGCTGATAGATCTTTTTCGGATTTGATGTCTTTGGCAAGCTCTTTTGCCAGTGCTTCAAGTTTCTTGTCGTCCATGTGTGTGCTCCTCCTTCTTATTAAGTTTTTGATAACTTATAGGATAATGAGCAGATACACAATTTAACTTACAGAACCTTTTGCCCCCCCTGTTTCGCTTCAATAAAAAACCATTTGTTACAAGTGCAATTCGCATCCCTTCAGTATGTTTTGACGCCCTTTTTCTCCCGTTAAACCTAGCCTGATATGAGTTAAAGCAATTCGAATCGAGATATGATGTGTGGCATCTTCCATGGTGATAATCCTAGGCAGAGTAAGTCCATAAAGTTCCTGCCATTTCAGATATCTGATCAATAGTTTTTGATTGTGGGTGGTTTTCCGAATTATTGCCGGTTGTTGATCCGAATACTCGAACTCCAAGCTGTTTTGGTGTGATGTGATTTTTCGTCCCCATATGATTTCCCTGAATTCGTCGACAGTTAAATCCAAGAGGTTTGCAAAGGCGGTACGACGATTCTTTTCATTGTTTTCCGCTTGAAAGAAGGTCTTGTCTTGCCGATTTAGTAACTGGATAATCTGCCTGTCCATGTAGCTGATCATAACGGCGGCGCCAAATGAATTATTCAGGGTGAATTTCATATGATTATCATGGGTTAGTAGAATGCTGCATCGTCCTGACTGATTAATAGCTTGGCTCTTTATCCGAATTTTACACTCCGATCCATAGTCAATAGGAATCTGATCAGCAACATACCCATTGAGCGCTTTTAATTCAACAGGAGTGGCATCTCTCACCATATGGCGAACCGGAACACATGCCGTTCCAATCATAAGAGATATCGCAAACAATAAAAACTTTAGGAAGTTAACTCTGTCCATAGATCATTTGGTAAAAAAATAGGATTTCATTACACCTTTCAGCTAATTTTTTGTCTCATTGAGGGAAATGACTTCAATAAAGCCCTGGCGATACCGCGCTACTGCCTCGTTGCTTCCAAGTTTTCACATGCGTTGGGCCACCATTGTAAGCCGCGACGCATGAAATAGATTTCCTCCGTATCTTTTGAGCAATCGCTTCAGATATGAAATTCCTATTCTCCCTTATCATATGCCGGTAATCCCGTTTATAGCTAGTCGCCAACTTCTGGATCAAGCCAAAATGCGTTTTTTCTGTGTTATTAGCCGAATCGAAATTGTTCGCTGGTGGTTAAACCATAAATCATCATCACCAACTTAAAAACCGATTTTTATTGCTCAAGTCAACTTGAAAGGAAACACAAAGCAAATTTCATTCATGTTTAGCAACCTTTCCCGACAAATTGTTTCTAATCTTACTTCCGACCCTAAAAGCTCATTTTCAGACGCTGATCAAATCGCTAGGATTCGCGAGAAATAAATTTTGAAATCCCTAAAATTGTGTTTTTTGAACAAGTAATAGATTGAAATGAATTCCGGCGGTTGATCAACTCGACCATATCGCACCAAATCCCTGACCAATTTGTAATTTTAATAGCGGCGATTTCACTCCGGTGATGTTGTGGATCTTTTTATGACCAGAGAGTAGGCAAAGAATTACTATGTGAGGGGAAACTCATACCAAGAAAACATTGATGGCATGAGTTTTTATTGATTTATTTGTCCGAATCACTTTTTTTGGTAGCTGGCTCTTCTTGTGCTTCTTCTTTCTTGTCAGCAGAAATAGCGACTTCTTCCTTTTCTTCAGCTACTTCTTTGGCTTCGAGCGTTTCTTTTTCTTGAAGTTCTTCTTTGATTTCTGTGATGGATTCAGTTTCTGCGGCTTTCACAGTTTCAGTTTCCTTCACGCCAACCATTTGAATCAGAGCCATCTGCGCATTATCTCCCAAACGATTTCCAAATCGAAAAATTCTTGTGTATCCACCACATCGATCCCGGTATAATGGCCCGTACTCTTCAAACAATTTGGCTACGATATCTTTTGACTTAATAAAGCTAAGTGCCTGCCGTCGAGAATGTAGTGTACCCTTTTTCCCGTGACCGATCATTTTATCAAGATACTTGCGCATTTCTTTTGCCCTGGACATCGTTACTTTGATTTCCCCATGCTCCAGAAGTGCGGTCACCAAATTTCTCATTAGAATTTTTCTGTGACTTGTGGTGATACCAAGTCTTTTGCCTGCCTTTAGATGTCTCATGCTACTAAGCCCAATAGAAACAGAATATGATATTGAAATTTTTCGTGTACTTATCAGGATTTGTTTTTGATTAACCGGTTACGTTTTTCTCTTTGTAAGTCTCAAAATTATCTAGTTTCATCCCTAACGTTAAGCCCATTGAGGCAAGAACCATTTTGATTTCCTGTAGTGATTTTCTACCGAAGTTCTTTGTTTTAAGCATTTCAGTTTCTGTTTTTTGCACCAAATCCCCAATTGTTTCGATCCTAGCGTTTTGTAAACAGTTGATCGAACGAACAGAAAGTTCAAGTTCGTTCACGCTTCGACACAGGTGTGGGTTCTCGTATGGTTTCTCCTCTTCTTCGATTACTTCCTCAACCGGTTTAATCGCTTCTTCATCAAAGTTAACAAAAACCGTCAAATATTCTTTGATGATTTTTGCCGCATAAGCCATCGCATCTTCGGGTTTAACACCACCGTTTGTCCAAAGCTGGAAAATGAGTTTGTCAAAATCGGTTTTTTGCCCGACACGGGTATTGTTGACTTCGTATTTAACACGTTTTACCGGTGAATGATTAGAATCTAAGAATATGGTACCAATGGGAAGTTCACCATCGTAGTTTTCCTCAGCGGAAACGAATCCTCTGTTCATCTTAATGAACAGGGTTATTTCAATGGTTGCATCTTGGTCGAGGATACAAATAACATGCTCCGGATTTCTAATATTGACTTTGCCGAAGGTTGAGATATCTTCGGCAGTCAATACTTTTGGTCCCGCAGCAATCAGTTCCAACGCGATTGCTTCATCCTCGAATTGTTCGATTTCTAATTCCTTAAGATTCAGGACAATCTGCGTTACATCTTCCCGAATGCCCTTAATTGTTTCAAACTCATGAGAGACACCTTCAATCTTAACACCGTACACGGCACTTCCACATAGGGAGGACAGCAAGGTACGTCTAATTGAATGCCCTATTGTTATCCCAAATCCCTTATGCAAGGGTTCAAGAATAAATTTTCCGTAATGCTCATTAAAACTTTCCAGGTCTACCCGTAAAGTTTCTGGGACCTCAAGCCCCTCCCAGTTTCTTCTGATTACACCAGCACCAGTGCCAGTCGTCAATTTATCAACATTGGATTCTTCTGTCTCCACTCGACTACCGCGAATAAAGTTCTACAATTAATTGCTCTTGAATGGGAATTGCGATCTGATCTCTTTGCGGAAAAGCGACGACTCTTCCGCTAAATTTATCTTGATCAACGCTTAACCAACCTAAAATCCCTTTACGGGATGCGAATTCACAAGATTCTTTAATAAAAGCGATATTTTTGCTTTTTGCTCTTACTGAAACCACATCCTCAATTCTCACCAAAGCGGAAGGAATATTACATTTTTTACCGTTAATTTCGATATGAGAATGCTTCACCAACTGCCTGGCTTCCGCCAGGGATCTGGCAAATCCCATGCGGTATACGATGTTATCCAAGCGTCTTTCTAATAGAATCAACAGGTTTTCACCAGTTTTTCCTTTTTGGCGGGCCGCTTTCGCATAAGTTAACCGAAACTGTTTTTCCAGTATGCCGTATAGTCTTTTAACTTTTTGCTTTTCTCTCAGTTGAATACCGTATTCAGACTGCTTGCTTCTTCTTCTGCCGCTTCCATGCTGCCCGGGAGGAGTCCCTCGGGTGTCCATGGAGCATTTATCGGTAAAACAACGGTCCCCCTTTAAGAAAAGCTTCAGTTGTTCTCTTCTGCATAACCGACATACAGGTCCAGTATATCTTGCCACTCTTAATTCTCCAGGAATGATTCAACCCTACTAATGTTACTAACTAAATTCTTCTTCTTTTTGGGGGTTTACACCCATTGTGTGGGACGGGGGTAGTATCACTAATTTGTACAACTCTCACGCCAGATGCCGCGACTGCTCTCAAAGCGGATTCTCGTCCACTCCCAGGTCCGTTTACCACGATAGAAACTTGGTTCAAGCCATGTTCCATTGCTTTCTGAATGGCATCTTCGCCAACAATTCTTGCCGCGTAAGGGGTGCTCTTTCGAGATCCTTTAAAGCCATGTAAGCCGGTACTTGACCAGCTGATAACGTTCCCTTTCGGGTCTGTTACACTGACAATTGTGTTATTAAAGGTTGCTCGAATATAGACTTTGCCGTTTGGTATATTCTTTTTTTCTTTTTTCTTACCGGTCTTCTTTTTAACAGCTTTAGCCATTTACTTTCCTAATGAGTAATTCACTTTTTTCTGCCAATCGCTAATTTTCTTGGCCCTTTTCGTGTTCTAGCGTTTGTTTTGGTTCTTTGACCATTACAGGGCAGGCTCCTTCTATGCCTCAGCCCTTTATAACAACCTAAATCAAGAAGTCTCTTTACGTTCATATTAACGGTTCTTCTTAAATCCCCTTCAACCAGCATCGTTTGAATAATCTTTCTTACTTTTGCCAAATCGTCTTCATTTAACGAATTCACACGAGTGTTATTATCAACTCCTGCTTCTTCTAATATCTTGTTGGAGGTCGTTCTTCCAATTCCGAAAATATAAGTCAGAGCAATTTCTACACGTTTATTGGGTAAATCTACTCCTGCGATACGTGCCAATTTATACTCCCTTTAACCTTGACGTTGTTTATGACGTGGGTTTTCACAAATTACACGCAAGACGTTCTTTCGCCGTACCATCTTGCATTTTGGACAGATTAGTTTTACAGAGGCTCGTACTTTCATGATTCTCAACTAAAAAAATGTTCCAAAAACCGCTTTAAACGCGAATTACCGAGACCTATGATCCGCGAGGTTCACGTTTCTTCACATCTCGCGGATTATCCGTGTGAAAGCAAGCGGTAAAATTAACATTAGCATTTAGAAAAAACAATACCTAAATCCAATTTTCGGATTCAGCATTTTGATACTCAAAAGTTACACTGTAGGGTACGGCTTTCAATAACCGGTAGCATCGCAATACCACTTTCTGAAGCCTAAATCTCAAATTTCGGAATTGTAGTGTTGTTTGATTAAAACTGACGACGACGTTTTTTGCTCTTCTTAATGAATCCGTCATAATTCCGATTCAGTAAGAATGTTTCCATCTGTGTTACAGTATCCATGGCAACACCGACAACGATCAAAACGGCTGTTCCGCCAAAATAAAAGGGAACGCTAAACCATGAATATAAAACACTTGGAAGTATACAAATTAAAGATAGATAAATCGCACCGCCAAAAGTTAATCGGGTTAATACCGCATTGAGATAATTGGCCGTCTTTTTCCCAGGACGAACTCCTGGGATATAACCGCCATGACGTTTTAACTCTTCAGCAATTTTCAACGGATTATATTGGATGGCCGTATAGAAAAAGCAGAAGAAAAAGATCAAAACGACAAAGATCAAGTTGTATAACATTCTGCCAGGTGTCAGATTATTACCAACCGCCTGCACCCATTCACTACTTGAGAAGCTTGTAATCGTTGCTGGGAAAGCTAGAATTGAGGAGGCAAAAATCGGTGGAATTACGCCCGCGGCGTTGATTTTTAATGGCAAATGTGAAAATTGACCACCGAATGTGCGCCGCCCTTGTTGTCGTCGAGCGTACTGCACTGGTATTTTCCGGTTGGCCGTTTCAAAAAAGATCACAACACCAATTACAAAAACGATAATGATAACAACCAATAATATTATAAACAGGGTAATATCACCAGTCTGAAACAAGGCGTATGATTGAACAATTGCTGAAGGAATTCCAACGACAATCCCCGCAAAAATGATTAGGGAAATACCATTCCCTATACCCCGTTCACTGATCTGCTCACCAACCCACATAATGAAGGCGGTACCCGCGGTAAGAGTAATCACCGTTGTGAATCTAAAAGTCCATGCGCTGATACCCGCGAGCACTACTTTATTTCCACCTAAGCCCATACTTTCCAAGCCCACGGCGATTCCAAATCCCTGCAAAATACTCAGCGCGATGGTACCATAACGAGTATATTGTGTAATCTTGCGCCTACCGGCTTCCCCTTCTTTTGAAAGTCTTTCCAATACAGGGAATACAGCTGTCAACAACTGCATCACAATCGATGCAGTAATATATGGCATAATTCCCAAAGCGAAGATTGTCATATTTCTTAAGGCACCACCCGAAAACATATCCAGGTGACCTAACAGGCCTTTGCTGTTAGCAGAAAAGAATTCGGCCAGTGCTTTACTATCAATGCCAGGGATAGGAATATGCGCTCCGATTCGAAACACAATCAACATCCCCAAAGTAAAAATAATTCGCTCCCGTAACTCTTCTATCTTAAAGATATTTTTAATGACTTCAAACATTGATCTATTTACTTCTCAACTAAAGTCGCTTTTCCACCGGCATCAATAATTTTTTTTTCTGCTGACGCGGAGAACTTATTGGCTTCGATCGTTAAAGGGTTTGTAATGGTACCATTCCCCAGGATTTTGACCGGAAATTTATCATTCTTGACTAATCCGCACTCAATCAGTTTTGCCAGGTTGATCACACCACTTTTATCAATCTTATTGTTTTTTTCGATATCAAACAAATTCACAACAACAAAAGGTGTTCTGAAAATATTATTGAATCCACGCTTTGGTAATCGCCTGTGGATTGGCATTTGCCCGCCTTCAAAGCCGATTCTCTTCTTTGCTCCAGAGCGCGATTTTTGCCCTTTATGACCACGACCGCAAGTTTTTCCTAAGGTCGACCCTGGCCCTCGTCCGACCCGTTTTCGATTCTTTTTTGATCCGGGAGCATTCTCAAGGGTATTCAACATCTTATTCTTCAAATGGTATATGTTAATTATTCACTACTATTCAAGTAGTTTCTTTAGACTATTTGTGTTCCAGATGCAGCTAAATTTCTTCCAGGCTAACCAAGTGCCGGATTTTTGCAGCCATACCTCGAGTACTAGGTGTATCTTCCAAAATTTTACTTTGATGCATCTTTTTAAGACCCAAACCCTTCAGCGTATCTCTTTGCTTTTGCGGATAGCCAAACCCACTTTTGATTTGTGTTACTTTTATTTTTCCACTCATTCTAAAAGTCTATTAAGCAAATTTCTTCTGTTTTTTTGTTGCGTCTCTCAGCAATTTCAGCAAAACTCTTCAATTGTCCCAGGCCATTCACTGTGGTTCGCACTAGATTATGAACATTATTTGATCCGAGTGCTTTGGCGTTAATATCGCTGATTCCAACGGCTTCAGCGACTGCCCTGACGGCTCCTGATGAAATAATACCACTACCCGCCGGAGACGGTTTCATTAAGACTTTTCCCGCACCGTGTTTACCAATGACCTGGTGAGGGATTGTATTTTTGTATAGACAATAGGTTCGCATTGCCTTTTTTGCCGCCTCGCTTCCTTTTCGAACCGCTTCAACTACTTCATTCGCCTTTCCAAGCCCGTAGCCGACTTTGCCTTTTCCGTCACCGACAACCACAAGCGCACTAAAGCTAAAGCGACGTCCACCTTTAACTACTTTTGAAACACGTTTAACTTCGACGACTTTTTCGATCAAATCACTTTTTTCTTTTTCTGCCAAAATTTACCTCGACTATTCCGATTAACGCGCAACATTAAAATTTGATTCCGGATTCACGTATTCCATCAGCTAAGCTTTTAACTCGTCCGTGGTATAAAAATCCGTTTCGATCAAATACGACTTGGGTCACTCCTTTTTCTTTTAATTTTTTTCCGAACACTTTTCCGGCAACGGATGCAGCCGCTTTATTTCCTGTGAACCCTTCGAATTGATCTTTCATACCTTTGTCACGGGAAGAAATACTAGCGATCGTTCTTCCTGCGACATCATCAATCGCTTGGGCATAGATATGCTTCGCACTTCGAAAAATCGTCACGCGAGGGTATTCAGCCGTACCGGACATGGTTTTTCGAATATGCGCTTTCTTTCTTTGCCGCGCAAGAATTCTTTTTTTTGCAGCTTCCATAGTAATTACACTAACTTATAAAGTTGTACTCTTAGCTGTTTTACCAGCTTTTCTTCTGATAATCTCGCCGGAAAACAAAATTCCCTTTCCTTTATATGGCTCTGGTGGACGATATCGTCTGATCTCAGCAGCAACCTGTCCCAGCAATTGCTTATCACAACTATTCAGGGTCACTTTGGTATTTGCGTCAACCTCACCTTTCACCATTTTTGGCAGTTCATATTCAATCGGATGTGATAATCCGAGTGTTAGCGTCAACTTCTGACCTTGGATCTGCGCTCGATAACCAATACCGTTAAGTTCCAGCGTTTTTGAGAAGCCCGTCGACACACCGTGCACCATATTGAAAATCACTGATCGGGCGGTTCCGCTCATTCTTCGACCGTTAGCGGCATCAAAATCGGCGATAATCTTAATAGCGAAATCCTTTATTTCTAAATCCACTTCGTCAGGAGTCTGGTAACTCAGCTCTCCTTGTGGTCCTTTGACGGTAATGAGTTTATCTTTGTAATCGATTTTTACCTTAGAATCAAAGGGAATCGGAAGCCTTCCAATTCTGGACATTCTATGGTCTCCTTGATCTCTTATTGTTTACGTGTTTCTTAGTATACGGAACAGACGACTTCGCCACCGATATGCTTAGCGCGACATTGTGCGTCCGACAGAACACCATGAGAGGTTGAAACGACATAAATTCCCTGACCACCCAACAGCGGCTTGATTTCATCCGCACCTTTGAAGATCCTCAAACCAGGTCTACTCACACGTTTAATTTCGCGAATGAACGGTTCACTTCTGGAATCGTACTTTAAGGAAATTTCAATTTCTTCCCCAATTCGAGCAGGCCTTACTTCATAACTATTAATAAACCCTTCTGACATAAGGACCTTGACGATGCTTTCCTTGATCTTTGAAGAAGGGATCTTTACCGAATCATGTTCGCGCAGAATAGCATTCCGGATTCTGGTAAGCATATCTGCGATCGGATCTGACATCGACATGTGTTGTCTCCGAAACTTCAAATTAATGTTTTTTATTCTAAACCACCAACGATTACCAGCTTGATTTGATCACACCCGGTAATTGCCCGAATCCTGCACGTGTTCTGAAGCAAATTCTGCAAATTCCGAATTTACGGATATATCCGCGGGGTCTACCGCAAATAGAGCAGCGATTCTTTTCTTGAACTTTAAACTTTGAAGGTCTTTTCGCTTTAGCAATCCAAGACTTTTTCGCCATACGACTTCCTTATTATTTTCTAAAGGGGAAACCAAGATGAATCATCAGATTTCTGGCTTCATCATCTGTTTTCGCCGTTGTAACGATTGTGATATTCATTCCCCTGATTTTGTCGATTTTGTCGTAATCAACTTCAGGAAAAACAAGCTGTTCTTTTATTCCCAGAGAGTAATTACCAGCACCATCAAATGCCTTTCTCGAAATGCCTTTAAAGTCGCGTACCCTTGGCAGGGCGGTATTGATTAATCGCTCTAGGAAGTCATACATCATTTTTCTTCTCAACGTCACTTTTAAACCGATCGGATGACCTTCACGCAGCTTGAAATTCGCAATCGATTTTCTTGCTTTGCAGATGACCGGTTTTTGACCGGTGATTGCCATTATGTATGCTTGAATATTATCCAGACACTTTTCATTCTTAACCGCCTCACCAGCACCAACATTAATCGTAACTTTCGTGATCTTTGGTATTTGATGAGCGTTTTTGTATTTGTTGTCTTTCTTCAAGCTGGCAACAACTGATGTTTTGTATTTTTCGTGTAATTTAGACACTACTTACCTCTGTTAATCAGCAGGGATTCCCGATTTAACAAAAACTCGCGTCTTTGTTTTATCATCGTTAACTCTAATCCTGATTCGTTCACCCTTTTTACTCTCATTACAATAGAGCAAGACATTGGAGTAATGGATAGGTGCCTCGAATTTTTCTATTCGACCTTCCTGACCTTGTTGATTGGGCTTGATATGTTTTGTCACAATATTCACGCCTTCAACAATCACGCGCTCTCGATATCGGTTAATATTTAATATTTTCCCGACAGTCCCTTTATCTTTTCCGGCTATTACCTGAACCATATCGTCGACTTTCAGAAATAACTTCTTCTTTTTAGGATCGGTTTTTTTGGTCTTTCTTTTCATTTTTACTTATATTTTTTTAAAGCACTTCCGGAGCCAGTGAAACAATTTTCATGAAGTTTTTAGCTCTAAGTTCCCTTGCCACTGGTCCGAAAATACGAGTTCCGATCAGTTCCAATTTCGCGCTCAGTATTACCGCGGCGTTTGAATCAAAGCGTATTGAAGTTCCATCAGAACGTTGTGTCGCGTATGCGGTTCTGACGATAACGGCCTTCACGACTTCGCCGGATTTTACCTTTCCATTCGGAGCGGCCTGTTTGACAGAAGCCACGATGATATCTCCGATTCGGGCGTACCGCCGATGCGACCCTCCCAGCACCTTAATACACATAATTTCTTTGGCGCCGGAGTTATCAGCAACTTCCATTCGTGATTGTGTCTGGATCATTACTACTTCTCCGATATCTTTTTAAAAAATGACTATCAATTTGTTAAACCGCTTTGCGAACTACGTCGAGAAGTCTCCAGCATTTATGTCTGCTGATCGGTTTGCATTCTATCAATCTTACCGAATCACCGACCTGACAAATGTTGTCTTCGTCATGGATCTGGTATTTTTTTGTTTTTCTAACAATTCTTTTGTACAAAGGGTGCTGAACGGTTCGTTCCACCAATACAGCCGCGGATTTTTCCATTTTGTTGCTAACCACGACTCCCTGCAGTACTTTTTTCTGTCTTTTGGTTACTTTATTATACATGTGCTCTCTTATTTTCGCTTTTGAAACGGATGATGCTTATTTATTAGAAGCTTTTAATTCGTTCATAACAGTCTTCGCGTGTGCGATATCTTTTCTCGCTTTTTTAATTACGGAAGAATCCTCAAGTTGCCCGATGGCCTTGTTGCAACGTAATCTAAATAGATTTTCTTCCAAACTTATGACTTTCGCTTTGAGGTCCTCGCCAGAGAGTTGACGAAATTCACCTATCTTCATGCCAAATCCTCTCGAGAAATAATGGTTGTCTTAATTGGCAACTTGTATTGCGCCAGTTTGAATGCCTCTTTGGCAACCTCTGGTGTCACACCTTCGATTTCGAAAATAATTTTCCCTGGTTTCACCGGGCATACCCAATGATCCAAAGACCCTTTACCTTTTCCCATTCTGGTTTCAGCGGGCTTTTTGGTAATTGGTTTATCCGGGAATACTCTGATCCAGATTTTCCCGCCTCTCTTTACGTGTCGAGTCATGGCACGACGACTGGCTTCGATCTGACGTGATGTCAAAAAGCCACGGCTAGTCGCCTGAATAGCCAGTGACCCAAAATCGATTTTGTTACCGCCTTTTGCTTCACCTTTTACTCTACCTTTCTGACGCTTTCGGTACTTAGTACGTGAGGGCATTAACATGGTTTATTTCTCCCTACTAAACTTACGTCTTCGTCGTCTTTGTGATATTTGTGGCTTGTTTGCGTTATAGACCCAAACTTTAACCCCAAGAATACCGTATACTGTTTTAGCGGTCGTCACGGCATAGTTAATATCAGCCTTTAGAGTATGAAGAGGCACTCGTCCTTCCATAATCCATTCGGTTCTCGCCATTTCCGCGCCATTCAATCGACCGCTAATCATAATTTTACAACCGGTTACATTATAGCGCATCACATTCTGCATGGTCTTTTTCATCACTCGTCGAAAAGCGACCCGACGTTCCAGCTGCATCGCGATATTTTCGGAAATTAACTGAGCATCCAATTCCGGACGTCTTACCTCTTTGATATTCACAACCAGATCTTTGTGCTCAGCGATTTTAGCGATCTGTTGTTTCACTTTTTCGGCTCCTTCACCCTTTCGACCAATAATGATACCCGGGCGAGCCGAATTGATGTAAATTTTTACTGTTTTTGCGGGTCTTTCTATATTAACAGACGCGATTCCAGCATGTTTTAGAGTCTTTCGGATGTGTTCTTTAATCCGAATATCCTCTTGTAATGTAGACGAGTATTTTTTTTCCGCGTACCAATTAGATTCCCAGGTCTTTGTTATTCCCAACCTCAGTCCAATTGGATTAACTTTTTGCCCCAAACTCTTCCTCCTTAGCTTCAGATAGAAACATTCCGAAAAGATATGAAATTTTTAACCGACAGATAAATGGATGTGACATGAGCGCTTCAAAACTTGCGTTGCACGTCCCATTGCTCTCGGTCGAATACGCTTAAGTGTTCTGGCACCATCAACTCTGGCATCAGTGATACTTAACTCGTCAGGGTCAATGCTACTATATTCTTCCACTGCATTGGCAATGGCTGATTTGAGAACCTTACAAACGATAGGATTTGAACTGCGTCGTGTATTTTCCAGCATCGCGAGAGCGTTTGTCACGTTTTGTCCGCGAATTTGATCGATTACGAGTCTCGCTTTTCTCGGAGCCACTCTTGCGTTTCGCATTGAAGCTTTGGCAAGAGCTGTTCTTGATTGAGTTCTATTTTTTGCTTTCATTATTTTTTCTTACCACGTTTATCCGACTTAGAAACATGACCCCGATAAGTACGCGTTGGTGAAAATTCCCCGAACTTGTGGCCGACCATGTTTTCGGTAATAAAAACTGGTATAAACTTATTCCCATTATGAACCGCAACATTCAGCCCGACGAATTCGGGCATGATTACGGATCTTCGAGACCAGGTCTTGATTACTTTTCGATCCCCTTTTTCTTTTGCTATTTGGCATTTTTTCATGATATGCGCATCCACAAAAGGACCTTTTTTCAGTGATCTGGGCACAAGCTTTCTCCTTTTCTTGTATACTGTTTATTTCAAGCAAGTTATTTTTTGCGTCTTGATAAAATCAGACGATCTGTACGTTTATTATTTCTCGTTCGAGTACCTTTTGTTTGTTTACCCCAAGGTGTTACCGGATGCCGACCACCACTGGTCTTACCTTCACCACCACCATGCGGGTGATCGACCGGGTTCATCGCGACCCCGCGGACAGTTGGTCGACGACCTTTATAGCGAGATTTCCCCGCTTTTCCCAGTTTGATCAATGAGTGATCTTGATTCCCGACTTGGCCAATGGTTGCTCGACAATCCAAATGAATTAATCTGATCTCTTCTGAACGCATCTTGATTTGAGCATATTTTTCTTCTTTTGCCATGATCATGACGGATGTTCCTGCGCTTCTGGCAATTTGACCTCCCTTTTTTGGCGTCAGCTCAACATTATGAATCATGGTCCCCAATGGTATATTGCGCAATGGCATTGCGTTTCCGACGCTGATATCAACGGCCTCGCCTGATACGATTGTATCACCAACAGAAATTCCTCCTGGTGCGAGAATATACCGCTTATCGCCATCAGCATAATGGATTAAACAAATCCTGGCGGATCGATTTGGATCATATTCGATGGTTGCTACTTTTCCGGGGATATCAAATTTATCCCGTTTGAAGTCAACAATTCTGTACCGCCTTTTGTGACCTCCGCCCATGTGTCGGGTAGTAATTCGGCCCAGGTTATTCCTTCCGCTTTTGCGCTTCATAGGTGCCAAAAGACTCTTTTCCGGTTTATTCGTCGTAATCGAATCAAAACCAGAAACACTCATCCCTCTCCGGCCAGGCGAAGTTGGTTTGTACTTTTTGATGGACATGTTACAAAACCTCAATAGTGTTACGGTGTGGAATTATGCTCCCTCAAAGTATTCTATGGTATCGCCTTCTTTCAAAGTGACGATTGCCTTTTTCCAGTCAGCACGCTTTCCTTCCCATAGTCCTTGTCTTTTTTTCTTACCTTTAACATTGAGGGTTGCGACTTTCTCGACCGTAACTTTGAAGGTCGACTCAATCGCATTTTTCAACTCTATTTTATTCGTATACTTACCAACCTTGAAAACAACTTTGTTACTATTTTTCAGCAACAGAACTTTTTCAGTGATGTGGGGTTTCCTGATCATACAAAACTGACTTCTCATTTTAGCAGCCTCCCCTCAACGTCAAGTAACGCATCTTTGGTTATTACCAGTCGCTGTGTATTAATCACGTCATACACATTCAGTCCCGAACTATGAATCGTCTTGGTATTCTGTAGGTTTCGGCTCGCGAGATCGAAGTTTTTTTCTTGTTCGGAGAATACAAATACTGCCTCGTTTATCTTAAATCCTTCCAGCAGTTTCGCAAGGTTTTTGGTTTTATGGTCTTCTAGTTTTAAATTTTCAAGAACCAATAGCTGTCCGTTTTGGATTTTTGCCCCAAGAACAGCAATCATCGCTTTCTTTTTTACCTTCTTATTCACAGAAAGCGAATGATCTCGCACCACCGGACCAAAAGCAACCCCTCCATGTCGTCTGATAGGAGATTGAGTTGAACCGACTCGAGCGTTACCCGTGCCTTTCTGTCGAAATAATTTCTTTCGTGTACCAGTAACTTCAGCACGATTCTTTGCTTTATGTGTTCCCTGGCGCAAATCCGCCATATGCGCGACAACAACATCTTTAATCATAAAGGGATTCAAGGTTGATTGGGCAATATGATCATGTAGCTCGACCGTACCAGTTTCTTGATTCTTAAGATTATACACCTTCAGAGTTGTCATGGTGTCCTTATTCCACAATTAGTAAGTTGTTTATTTCACCTTAATATCAACTCGCACCCCGGCGGAGACATCTAGTTTCATTAATGAATCCATAGTCTGCGAGGTGGTTTCGGTGATATACAAGAGACGCTTATGTGTATTAATCTCAAAGTGTTCTCTGGACTTTTTGTTCACGTGGGGGGATCTTAATACACAAAACTTTTGCCGCCTAGTCGGTAAAGGAATAGGACCGATTGTACTGGCCCCGGACCTTTTAACGATAGAGACAATTTCTTTTACAGCTTTATCCAACTGCTTTGGATCATACGCTTTAAAGTTAACACGTATTTTTTGTGTCATGAAGTCTCTCAATATCCAATAATTATTCAATTATTTCTGAAATAGTACCGGCACCAACAGTTCGTCCGCCTTCACGGATCGCAAATCGTAGTCCTGGTTCCATAGCGATACTGGTAATCAATTCAACTGAAATCGTGATATGATCACCAGGCATTACCATTTCAACGCCCTCAGGAAGATTCACAACACCCGTTACGTCAGTTGTTCTGAAATAAAACTGAGGTCGGTAATTAGTGAAGAACGGAGTGTGTCGCCCACCCTCATCTTTGGTTAGTACGTATACTTCGCCAGAGAATCTCGTATGAGGTGTAATAGAACTAGGTTTACAGATTACCTGTCCACGCTCAATATCATCTCTCTTAATACCACGTAACAGGATGCCAACATTATCACCTGCTTCACCACGATCTAGCAACTTACGGAACATCTCAACACCTGTACAAACAGTCTCCTGAGTTTCTCGAATACCAACGATTTGAACTTTTTCATTCACTGTAATTACACCACGCTCAATTCTTCCTGTAGCCACAGTACCGCGACCAGAGATGGAGAAAACGTCTTCAACAGGCATTAAGTACGGCTTATCGATTTCTCTTTCCGGTTGTGGGATATACGTGTCAAGAGCATTGATCAGTTCATGAATACTCTTATATGCCGGATCGTTAGGATCTTTGGATTCACATTTTTCGATATCCAAAGCACTTCCTCTGATAATTGGTGTATCATCACCTGGGAAATCGTACTGAGAAAGGAGTTCACGAACTTCCATTTCTACCAATTCCAAAAGTTCCTCATCATCGACCTGATCGACTTTATTAAGATATACGATAATGTAAGGAACACCTACCTGCTTGGCTAAAAGGATATGCTCTCTGGTCTGAGGCATCGGACCATCAGCCGCGGAAACAACCAATACAGCACCGTCCATTTGAGCAGCACCCGTAATCATATTTTTAACGTAGTCCGCGTGACCCGGGCAGTCAACGTGAGCATAATGCCGTGTTTCACTTTGATATTCCACGTGAGCGGTCGCGATTGTAATTCCTCTTTCTCGCTCTTCCGGGGCGTTGTCAATATCGCCATATCCATGGAACGCGGCTTTTCCATCCATTTCCAGGACTTTTGTAATACCGGCAGTTAAAGTTGTTTTCCCATGGTCAACGTGTCCAATTGTTCCAACATTAACATGAGGCTTATCACGTTTAAATGTTTCTTTTGCCATTTCTTCTCCTAATCTTAATAGTGGCCAAGTTATTAATCAAAGCAACGCTTGTTATTCAAAAAAAAACCTATGTAATCAAAACTTTTTCGTAATGATCAAACATCATAGAAAAGGTAGCTCGACCTTGACTCAATGATCGAAGAGTCGTTAGGTAACCAAACATCGCGGATGCCGCGACGCCTACCGAAAGTACCTGAAGGTCGTTTTTATCTTCGATCAATAAAACACGCCCATTTCTGGAATTCAGGTCAGTTATAATATCACCGGTGAATTCACTCGGTGTATTGATTTTAACTTTCATAATCGGCTCGAGTAAGACCGGTTCACCACTGATCAAACTTTTTCTGAGCGTCAGTGATGCTACTATTTTAAAAGCACCCAGATTATATTCCAGCTCATTTACCTGAACTTCTTTTATTGTGATACGTACGTTTAGCACCGGATAGCCGGATAATACACCCGAACTCAGACCTTCGTTGATCCCCGCTTCTAACATCTCTTTCAGATCATCCGCTAACTCTAGTGTATCATCAAAAAGGATCTCATTGTAACCGAGCGCTTCCAAAGGCTCAACTTCAAGAGTACAACCAGCAAAGACAGGTTTTCCAAGGATAGGCTTGTTAAAATTATCGGTTTCCATGGTGCGTTTCGAAACTGTTTCCCGATACGCAACTTGCGGTTTGCCGGTATTTACATCAAGCTTGAATTCCCTTCGTAGTCGATCCACCAGAATATCAAGGTGCAATTCTCCCATCCCTGATATTAGTGTTTGGCCCGTTTCTTTATCGATGCCAGTTGAAAACGAAGGGTCCTCTTTTTCCAGCTTTTTGAGACTGTCTGTCAATTTATCTTGACCTGCCTTAGTTTTGGGTTCAATCGCTATAGATATGACCGGAGTCGGACTAATTATTTTTTCCAGTATGATCTCATCCCCTTTTCGGCAAATCGTATCCCCGGTAGTGGAAAAGTTGAACCCGGCAACGGCTATAATATCCCCCGCCATTGCTTGATCAATCTCTTCCCTTTTATTGGCGTGCATCAAGAAAATTTTATTAACTCTCTCTTTCTTGTTTTTCAATGGGTTGAAAACCTGTTCCCCAACTTTCATTGATCCCGAATAGACTCTGATATAAGCAATCGATCCGGCGAAACTATCAGATTGTATTTTGAATACCAACGCCGCCAGTGCGTGTTCGCTATCTGGCTGACATTGTATCTTTTTCTTCTTGAGATCCTCTCCCTCCGGAGGGGGAACATCCAGCGGTGAGGGAAGAAAATTTACAATCCCATCCAATAAAGGTTGCACACCCTTGTTTTTAAATGCCGATCCGCAATAAACCGGTGTTATTAAGTTACTTACGCATCCTTGGCGTATACTCGATATGATATCTGTTTCTTCAAGTGGCTCTTCGTCAAGCACTTTTTCCAGAAGTGAATCATCGGACAATGTCAACGCTTCAATCATCTTCTCTCTGGCTTGTTCCGCCTCTTCAGAAAGCTCGTTCGGAATTCCACTAACTTCCATTTTTGCGCCGAGGCTTTCATCCTCGAAAACCAAAGCCTTCATTCGGATCAGATCAATAACCCCTATGTGTTGATCCTCTTTGCCAAGAGGAATATTCATACAAACTGGCTTAGCCTTGAGAATATCTTCGATCTGTGATACGACCGCGTCAAAATCAGCCCCGGTGCGATCCATTTTATTAATAAACGCGATCCGAGGAACCCGGTGTGTATCGGCTTGCCGCCAAACCGTTTCTGATTGAGGTTCCACACCGGAAACCCCACAAAAGACGACTACCGCCCCGTCGAGAACTCTCAATGAGCGTTCCACTTCAACCGTAAAATCAACGTGACCGGGAGTGTCGATAATGTTGATTTGATATTTTTTGCTTTTTACTTCCCAAAAGCAGCTTGTCGCAGCTGCCGTAATCGTAATACCGCGCTCTTGTTCTTGAGCCATCCAGTCCATAGTAGCCGCACCATCATGGACCTCGCCAATTTTATGACTTTCCCCTGTGTAATAGAGGATCCTTTCGCTTGTAGTGGTCTTTCCCGCGTCTATGTGGGCGATAATTCCGATATTCCGCAGGACTGAATGATCGAGGCTCTTTTTCATTGATCGGTTGCCGCTTTCAGCTTACCACATGTAATGCGCGAACGCCTTATTGGCATCGGCCATCCTATGGGTATCTTCTTTCTTTTTAACCGCAGCACCACGTTCGTTAAACGCATCAAACAACTCAGCAGCCAAATTGAGCTTCATGGATTTATCATTTCTTTTTCTTGCGGCATCAATAATCCAACGAATCGCCAATGCCAATCCCCGTTCTTCTCTAACTTCCACTGGGATCTGATAGGTTGAGCCACCAACACGTCGAGACTTAACTTCCAGCTGAGGTTTTACTTTCCCAAGAGATTCATTAAAGATCTCGATTCCCGACTTACCTTCAATTTTCTCCTCCAGGCTTTCCAGCGCGGCATATACTATCGCCTCCGCGATACTTTTTTTACCATCCACCATCAAGTTGTTGATAAATTTACTCAGGGCGCGACTTTCGTATTTTGAATCCGGTATGATTTGCCGCTTTTCTGCCGAGTGCCTTCTTGACATAACTTATCCCTTTACCCTTTCTTTGTCCCGTATTTAGAGCGACCCTTTTTTCTTTCGCCCACTCCTTGAGTATCCAGTGTTCCACGGATGATATGATAACGAACTCCGGGAAGATCTTTTACCCGACCACCCCGAAGCATTACAACAGAGTGTTCTTGAAGATTGTGACCTACGCCCGGAATATAAGAAGTTACTTCCATTTCGTTAGTTAGGCGCACCCTGGCAACTTTTCGAAGTGCGGAGTTCGGCTTTTTGGGGGTTGTTGTATAAACGCGCATACAAACACCTCGTTTTTGTGGACAACCCTGTAAAGCGGCAACATTGTTCTTTTTCCCAATGCGCCTACGTCCCTTTCGTACCAGCTGGTTTAGTGTTGGCATATGATTTTTACGCGGTTGATAGTAAATGTATTCAATAACTCTCTAATTCCGTGAGTCTCTCTCAGCTTTCCAAAAGCTTGAAATATATTATTAGTTGCCTTTGGTATTATTTTTCTGTTCTCTCGAAGGTGAGCCGTCCGTTTTCGAATTCAACACGATATTATCCCAAAGTTCTCAGAAACATTAGTGCTGATCGAAGATAAAACAAGCCATACGCTTGTTTTCACCGGATGAAACTGAAGGCTGAACGCTGTTTGCTGAATGCCTACTCCCAAAGTAATTTGTGAAGCTATCAGTGGCTTTTTGTTGATGCAAGCAAAAAATATCTTTTTCACCTCTTTTTCAAAAGTCAAAAAGTAGGAATCTATGGCATGAATTTAAAATTGGCAAATAAAAAATGGAAAAGTAGGGTTTTTCCTCAAGATCAACGACGCTAGAATTTACAAGTCTAAATAACATGTATATTATTGTGTAACCATAATCATCCCATTAAGGGTTTTTATAGCTATTAGAGACGCTATCTTTCCTGTATTTCACCAAACAGCACAAGAGATATAGTCAAATGTTGTGTTCAAAAAAGTTAAGCAGCAATATCCCTTTC
>CAZJUM010000013.1:0-23863 GCA_964549175.1 uncultured Pseudomonadota bacterium
AACAAAAATTCCTATAAAGGCTTTTTATCGTCCGTTGCAGTACCAAATCTCTGTAAACTGTCTAATGTAGGCGGATTAACAAAAATCCGTCAAAAACCTTGTCAAGTAAAAAATGAACTTTTTGGCGCTTTTTTAATAGTTCTGAATAGATACGAATTGTTTATCCCTATAACGCCACCTAAGCGATTATCTAACTGATATTTTTGGAATATTGAGAATTTCTGCAATACTTTAAGTTGTAATTATTTCAATCGATTACATAATAAGTACCATGCAGGGTGATTATAGTCCAAACCGTATTCGATGATTTAATATTAAAAAGTTTCACTCGACCGGGATCAATTTCAAGAATTTAAGAACCCGCAGAATAAATACTCACATTTTAGGGTTTCCCCTCACTGAGGGATACCGCCCTTGACAGCTTTAGCTTCTTCCTCTAATGAGGAGGCGTTGAGCTGCAATGCCGATTCCGATAATTCTGACACAAACACATTGAGAGTGTCTTTGATTACTTGCAAAAAATCTCACCCAACAATTCCCGGAAAAGATCCAATGCCCGAAATAACCCCCAAAGTATCGACGCGAATAGAAGCACTTGTAATCCTGCGGAAATTCGTTTTCGGACGCCACTCAATCGGATTTCTCCATCGTTCAGCGCAATATGAGAGAATAAGACATATAGCGAATTGTTGTCAGACGCACGGGCATATATGACAGACATAATTGATGATTTGTTCTCTCAACAATCCCATATATTGTTGAAGTGGATGAATCTATTTTAGTATCACCGAATCAAATTTTCATTGAGGTGACAGCACAATGTCAAAAATAAGAAAAACAATCGAAGAAGGCTTTGAATCCTACGGCAAACTTGTCTTCAAATTCCATAAAGCCACTTTAGTCATTGTTCTACTATTTATTGGCTTGATGGTTTTGCAGGTTCCCCAGGTTCAGTTTGATCCATCAACTGAGGGATTTTTTCATGAAGAGGATCCTTCTTTGATTGCGTACAACGATTTTCGCGATCAATTCGGGCGCGATGAAATGATAATATTAATGATCAAATCAGATCACATTTTCAGTCTCCCGTTTTTTGAAAAATTGCTGCAACTACATGAACAGCTTGAAAATGAAGTCCCCTTTTTAAATGATATCAACAGCCTCATCAATGCTCGTTCAATCATCAGTAAAAATGACGAATTAATTGTGAAAGATCTTTTGGAAGAATTTCCGGAGACTGAAAAGAATCTTATTGAATTAAAAGAATATATCCTCACTCATCCGTTGTATAAAAATCTTATCATTTCAGAAGACGGAAAATACACAGCTCTGGTGATCAAGACAGAAGCTTATTCTACAACAGGCTTAGAGGCTGAAGATGACAGCTTGCCTGATGAGTTAGATATCGATGAAGGATTGTTATCTTCGGATTCAATAGAATCAAATGAAATAACTCCCATAACAGATGCACAAAATTCACAAGTCATTGAAAAGGTAGGAGATCTTATTGATCAATACCAGTCGGATGACTTCCGGATATCCCTAAGTGGATCACCGACCATCACAGCCTATTTGAAACAGGCGATGCAAACCGATATGAAGCGATTCACATTAATTGCTATTTTAATCATTAGTGTGTTTTTATTCCTATTATTCCGAAGAATATCGGGTGTCGCCTTACCTTTGCTAACTGTCATTCTTAGTGTGGTTTCTACCATTGGGCTCATGGCCTGGATGAACACGAGTATCAAGCTGCCAACGATGATTCTCCCTTCCTTTTTGTTAGCAGTCGGTGTTGGCGCGTCAGTTCATTTGATGGCCATGTTCTATAAACACTTTAATCATGAGAGCAAAGAAAAAGCGATTATTTTGGCCCTCGGACATTCCGGGATGCCTATTTTCATGACTAGCATCACTACTGCCGTTGGCCTGCTGTCATTTGGAGCGGCAGAGGTGGCCGCAATTGCCGATTTGGGAGTTTTTGCCGCGAGTGGTGTTTTTATTTCATTGTTTCTGACACTAACTCTCATACCGGCGATGTTAAGTGCTATGAAAATTAGGCCATCACCAAAAATTAAGATTGAACCTGATTCCGGTGTGACAGACCGTATTTTAACCGGCTGTGGTCATCTTGCTACCTCTCACCCCTACCTTATCCTAACACTTGCATTTGCGTTAATATTGGGAGCTGGAGTTGGTATTTCCAAGTTACGATTGTCTCATCATATTCTCCATTGGTTTCCCGCGGATTCTGAAATCCGACAAAATACAAACCAGATCGACCACCACCTGAAAGGTTCGGTATCAATGGAAGTACTGGTTAAAACAAAAAAAGAAAATGGGCTATATGATCCCAAACTATTAAAAAATTTAGACCAAATTGCCGACCATGCAAAAATCTATAAAGGTACCGATGGAATTCAGTTAGTAGCTAAAAGCATTTCGTTATCAGACACACTCAAAGAGATTCATCAAGCCTTAAATAAAAATAACCCCGAATTCTATATAATTCCAGACAACAGGCAACTTATCGCTCAGGAATTTCTTCTTTTTGAAAACAGTGGTTCGGATGATCTTGCAAACCTCGTTGACAGCCAATTTAGTGAAACCCGACTTACGATCAAATTACCCTGGCGTGACGCTACGACTTATGTCGATATGATTAATGACATCAAAAATTATGCCTCTCGATTATTTGGGCCTGATATTGAAATTGTAGTTACCGGAATGGGGGTTTTACTGATGGAGACCATTAATTCCATGATGAACAGCACAGTGACCAGTTATTCCATCGCAGCCGTTGTTATCAGCATCCTGATGATTCTACTCATCGGCCAACTAAAGTTAGGACTAGCCAGTATGATTCCCAATCTATTTCCAATAATTTTAACGTTGGGATTAATGGGATGGTTAGAAATCAATTTGGACATGTTTACATTACTTATCGGAAGTATCGCGATTGGTCTGGCAGTCGATGATACGATTCACTTTTTTCATAATTTTAGAAAATACCATGAACAAACAGAAAATGTGCGCAAAGCTGTTGAAGAAACATTACTTACAGCTGGTCGTGCGATGCTGGTAACCACATTGGTACTCGCAACGGGATTTTGGATTTTTATGCTGGCGACACTCAATAATGTCTTTTATTTTGGTCTACTCACGGGTATCACACTGGTGTTTGCTTTCTTGGCTGATGTCCTTTTGGCACCAGCAATACTCACACTCATGACAAAGGATAGTGTGCCGATCCCTGAATGCTCAAAAAAGGCGCATTGTCCATGAGATTTCTCAGATGACGGACTGATTAATAAATCGCCCGACAGAGCAAAAGCTCTAAATTGTTATTCTAACCGACCAGTCGGTTGTAATAAACTCTGTCAAAGAAGATTTTAGATTGTTTCATTTTACTAAACCATCAGCCAATCAACCGGAGGAGAAAAAGATGAAAATCACAAAAAAATCAACGGCGCTGATTATGCTACTGGGATTGATAGGCCTTATTGGTATTGATATTCAATCCATCAGTGCCGCATCCCTTACTGCTTTTGAGATTATCCAAAAAGTCGATGATCGTGATGACGGTGATGCATTTATTTCCGATATGATCATGGTAAAAATAGACAAGAAAAAACAGCAACGTAAACTGGAGTTACGAACCTACTCCAAAGATTACGGCAAAGATACCAAGTCGATTATTTTCTTTCTCAGCCCCGCGGACAAAAGGAATGTTTCCTTTTTATCCTGGGATAAGGATAAAGATGAAGATGAGGATGACAAATGGTTGTATTTACCGGCAGGAAACGTCAAAACAAGGATTTCCGGCGGTAAAAAGAAAGATCCGTTTATGGGCAGTGATTTTAGTTATGCGGACATGGAATCCATCGAAATTAACGATTGGAACTATAAGTTTGTGACCAAATACCGAGAAAAAGATAAAAAATCATTGAATCCGGTGGTCGCCGGTCACGACTGTTGGATTATTCAAGCCACACCCAAAAAATCAAAACTGAAGAAAGTTCTTAAGGAAATCGGATATACCAAGCGCGTTTTATGGGTTCGGAAGGATAATTTCATGCTAGTCAAAGGACGTATCTGGGTGAAAAAAGGCAAAAAAACCAAAATGTTTTTTGCACGTAAAATTAACAAACTTCAAGGTATTTGGCGCTCTGATGAACTGGAGATGAGGACTTACAAAGGCAAACGCCTGGAACATCGTACCCTATTGCTCTTTACCAAAACAGACTACAAAGTCACCATTGACGATAGTATGTTTACAGAACAACGGATGATGAGGGGATTATGATCATTTTACAAATTAGGCAACTTCTTTGTATTCTGGGATATATTTGCGGAATCACCCTCTATTGTTCGAATGCATTTGCGTTTGAACGAACGAACTATTACAAAATCCATAGTTTACTCAGTGAGCAGACAATTTTTCTCGCCACACCAAAGACTGCGGATGAAGAAAACGACGCAGATGAATATACTGAGGATTTTGAAGAAGCGGATAGTGATGAAAACGATTCGTTTGAAGACGAGGAACCAATTGAATCCATTGATATCGAAGCCATTACAGCCTCTTCCGCGAAAGATTCAGATTTTGTGATCAGTGGTTTTTTCAAGGAAGATCTTGCGTACACTCACGCCAGCGAGTATCCCGACTATTCCAAAATTAAATCAACACTAAATCTGACATTAGACTGGAAATTATCTGAGCAATGGAAATTCAAGGGAAACTGGAATGGTTTTTACGACTATGCGTACGAACGAGAAGGGCGTGAGGACTTCACCAATGAAACGCTAGAAGCTTATGAAAGCGAGTCAGAAATACGGGTTTTCTATTTAGACGGTACTTTAGCAAATCAGCTCTACTTAAAAACAGGACGGCAAATTATCACATGGGGTGAATCCAGCACATCACAAATCACAGATATGGCAAATCCGCGATATCAACGTGAATTAGCTATGGTTGATCTGGAAGATGCGCGTTTACCTGTTGTGGCGACTAAGTTGAGTGCCCTTTTTGGCACACTTGATCTTAGTTTTGCCGTTGTTCATGAAATCCGAGGAAACAAAAACGCGGTCAAAGGATCCGAGTTTGATCCATATGCCTCAATCAGAGCAGCCGGTGTCACCGTCAGGGAGGAGGAAGTTCCGGATAGTACGGTAAAAAACAGTGAATTTCTGTTCAGAGCATATAAATCCCTTAATGGTGGTGATATCAGCTTAATCTTAGCCGACACTTATGATGACTCACCCTACCTTGATTTTTATGAATTATCTTATTCGGGGAGCACCGCGTCACTTACCCTGACACCCAAACACAAACGAATAAAAACCGCGGGACTTACAGGAAATCTAGTCTCAGGATCATGGCTGTTCAAAAGCGAAATTGCCAAAAAATGGAACAAAGCGCTGGCCCGGAGTGACTACGCCGAACAAATCTCAACACTGATAAGTCAATGCTATTTAACCTGTCAGGAAGATTCCGAGGCGGTTAAAATGTGGTCCAATAAAAATGTCATCGAGGGCATGATCGGACTGGAGTATTCGGGAATCAGTGATTTTAAGATAGCCTTGGAAGCTGCTGGCGATAGAATTGAAAACTACGAATCCAATCTTTCTTCGAAAGAGCTTAGCGGCATGGTTACACTGATTATCGACTATTCCACCTGGAATGATACACTGCGTGTTAAATTAATGGCAGTTCGATTAAGTAATGACAACGGTGATGTTATGCGTGCCAGTTTTGAATATGATATTATTGATGCTCTAACTGTATCCGCCGGAGTAATCTATTATGAGGCGGATAATTCTGATGCTTTACTCATTCCGTATGAACGAAATGATAAATACTATTCAAGCCTAAAATACAGTTTTTAGGAATCAATTAAAAAAAGCCGGGAGAATTGTTTTCCCCGGCTATCCTTAATCTCAATCCAGTTTCTATTAACGGTCTTCTTCTAATTGTTGCTTCCGTTCCGCGAGGACCTTCTCAGCTAACATCGGAATCAAGATCTCATAAGATTTCAGAGTCATTGAATAAAGTCCCATTCCTTGGGTCAATCCGCGAAGAGATGGCGTATAGTCCAGCATTTCTGAAAGTGGGATATCCGCGTTCACAATGGAAGTAAAATCTTTGTAATCATATTGGTTAATTTTACCTCTTCTTGAACTTATATCCTTGGATACTTTTCCGACATCTTCTTCAGCGACATCAACTTCAACTTCCATCACCGGTTCAAGAATGACAGGCCTTGCTTCGGGCAAAGCTTTTTTAACAGCCATTTTTCCGGCTGCCTGGAACGCGAAGTCAGATGAATCCACTGTGTGATAGGAACCATCGAAGAGGGTTACTTTAACATCGACTACGGGAAAACCGCCCAAACTACCGGTCAACAATGCTTCTTGAACCCCTTTTTCGACACTAGGAATATAGTTCCGAGGTACCACACCCCCAACAATTTTATTTACAAATTCAAACCCACCACCGCGCGGCATTGGCTCGATGGTAATATGAACATCACCATATTGACCGTGTCCACCGCTTTGTTTTTTATATTTACCCTGAACAGTTGCCGCTTTTGTAATGGTTTCGTTAAAACCAATAGATGGCGTTCCCAATTCGATTTCAACGTCATATACGTTTTTCAAATGCTCTTTGGTGACATCGATATGCATCAATCCGACACCAGACAACAGAATTTCATTGGTATTCGCATTGTGGTGAAGACGTAGTGCCGGATCCTCAGCTCTTACTTTATTCAAGGCATCCATAATTCGGTTATCCTTGCTACTATTGGTCATGATCAGTTTGTTGGTGTACCGCGGTCTATGAAAATGGATTTTCTCATATATAATCGAATTACTCACATCGCTGATGGTTTGATTCGATACCACGGAATCTTCTTTTTCGATCACCACAATATCTCCCGGGTACGCCTGGTCAATTTCTTCAGTGGTTTCACCACTAACAATCGAAATTCGCCCGGGTTGGAATTTTATCGAATCTTCTAAGTTGATCAGCTTCATTCCCTTTATCATCACCCCGGAAATCACATGAATAAAGCTCAATTTACCGGCATAGCGGTCGTATAGTGTTTTAAACACAATACCGGAAAATGGCTCATCGGGTAAAGGTCTTCTCTCGACGATTTCAGCTTCCTCTGTATTGGCTTTTTTACCGCTCAGCGCGTCTTTTTCCCCATGAGTTTTCAAATAAGCTTCGATAAAGTTGCAAAGTGATTCCACACCGATACCCGTATTCGCCGAACCTACCAGCAGTGGTGTGAGCTTACAATCCGCGACGCCTTGAGCTAACGCTCTCAATAGTTGATCCGTCGAAATTTCAGCTTCTTCGATATAGAGTTCCATTAACTCATCATCCAATTCAGCCAGACGCTCAACTGTGGTTGCTCTTAATGCTTCTAATTCTTCCTGAGCGGATTCAGGGACATCTTGTTTTTTCATTTTGCCGCCAGGCCGGGTAATCAGTTGTTTTTGAAGCACATCAATGAGTCCGACCAACTTATTGTCTTCATACCAAGGCATTTGTAACACTGTGGGTTTAATCGAAAAAGCCTGCTCTATATCTTCTGTGGCTTTTTCTAGTTTTGCTTCAGTGTTGTCCAGACCATTGACGAACATTATCAGAGGTGTTTCGGATTCTACCGTTTGTTGCCAAACTCTAAAAGCCGGATCATTCGAGTTTTCAGCAGAAACAACCAAAACAGCTCCGGTACTAACAGACAGAGCCACTCGTATTCTGTGCAGAAAATTAGTGTTTCCCGGTGTGTCGATTAAGTTGTATGTAAAATCATCTCGATCAAAATGATAAAACCAGTTATAAATTGTATAACCACGCTCTTTTTCTTCGGGATATGCGACTATTTCATTGTCTTTTCTTTTAGATTTTAGCTTTAGTATCGCATCCACTAATGTGGATTTACCAACACCGTCCTTGCCAACAAATGCTATATTATGAAGTTTTTTGTTCTCATGGTTGCTATGCATCAAGTCTCCTGATTTTTTCTAACTGATAAATATAAAGAGGTTTAACTATTGATTGGATCAAATATAAATCGATGAATTTTCTCTTACATCGTTATATTTTTATCACAATGCTCCCTTCTAGCAGCATTGATTAGAATATGTCTACACAACAAGTTAACGGGCACGGTTAATTCATTCTTCCGCTTCAGTTAATTATTATAATAGTAATTTCGGACGAGGCTTTGGTATACTATGTGGGAGAATTTGTAAAATCTAGCAAGGTTGGCTCCCCGAGCAAGACTCGAACTTGCGACAGGGCGGTTAACAGCCGCCTACTCTACCAACTGAGTTATCGGGGAATCACAATTGAGTCTCGAATATAAATTGATTTTTTTTTGATGTCAAACGAGAATAAGTTCAATTTTGTTTTTTTTCATTCATTATTTATTTCATCTAGTTATTGTTTTGCCAGGTTTAAAAACATTGCATATCCGGCGGGAAAGCTGACAAAAATAAAATTACTCAAGTTTCGCACCCCTTAAATGCTGGCATTTCAGTAAGCTTAGCAGTTAGAATGATTGAATAATCGTTTTTGATTTACGGCAGTCACAGCTTAGGTCCTTTTGGTGATAGTTTTCGATTTCCCGATTAAATTTTTATCACATTACGGAGCCGTTATCTATCCGAAACGACCGCTGGATTGTTTATTTTATTGGGTTCACCCCAATTTAAGGGATGCGAAACTTGAGTCCTATTATTGCTGTACTTTGCTTCTGAGTCGTTGGTAAATTTTCTTTAATACCTTCAAACAAACGCAAAGCACATTTGAATCCCGGAGCTTTTCCGACAAGGTACGTGAATCGTCTTGACGCCTGATTTTTAAGATAGTACTGAATCAAGGAAGAATACCGAAATCGATGTTTTGTCAACTCCACACCCATCGGTTTCCACCCTAACCTTCAATCAACTGTGTCAGAAGTCGTTTGTTTTCTGCCTATCGATTCAGGTTCAACCACGACAAATTCATCCGGAGAGATATTTGGGATTTGAGACATTTATATTTTCGCGCTATTTACGAAGCCCGAGACAAGAGCGTGCGATATCCGCAATTACAATTATATCCGTTATCGGTGTCGCAGTCGGTGTAACCGCGCTGATAGTCTCACTTTCTGTGATGAATGGATTCGAAAAAGATTTAAGAGAATCTCTGCAGGGCATTAACGGACACATCTTGGCATACAGCTTATCACCATCCGGTTTTAAGTGGGATGATGAGCGAACGCTGGAAAAAAGAATCAAGAGACGAGTCGATATTAAAGCCATCGCGCCCTTCACGCAAAACCTGGCGCTGATTATGGGAGCCCAAAAGCCAAGGGGAACACTTATTAAAGGAATTGATCCTTTGGCTGAGCCCACCGTCTCCCCACTGAATTTCATAATTAGAACGGAAATGTTTGAAGTCAAACCAATTCGCGAGGAGACTGAAAACGATAAAATCAAGACCCAAACCAAAGAGATATTATCCAAATTAGCTCCGCACACGGAGCGTACCGTGGATCAAAACGGTAATATCAGAAATGTCAAGGTGTTCGGAATTATCATCGGCACACAATTAGCGAAAAACCTGGGAGTTGGCATCAATGATTGGGTCAGAATCATTTCTCCCGAAGAACGCATCACACCAATGGGCAATATGCCCAGGGCAAAACGATTTAAAGTGGTTGGCTTTTTTGAGTCCGGAATCATGAGCTATGATGAAGTACTTTCGCTGATTCATATCAGCATCGCCCAAAAGATCTATCGCATGAAAGACAATGTGACAGGGGTCACAATCAAAATTGAAGATTCATCCAAAGCCAACGATTTTAAACAAATTCTGCAAAATGAAATTTCGTTGCCATACATTTTCAGCAGCTGGCAAGAACAGAATAAAAACGTGTTCGCGGTTATTCAACTTGAAAAACTCGGCCTGGCCATCATTCTTTATTGCATCATCCTGATCGCCGGTGTCAGTATCATCAGCTCATTAATTATTTTAGTCATCGAAAAAACAAAAGATATCGCCATTTTAAAGGCCATGGGAGCTACCAACGCGTCCATCCGGAAAATATTTGTCATGCAAGGCACGACCATTGGAATTATGGGTACGCTAATCGGAGTTATTCTTGGGCTTATCATCTGCTTCATAATTGGACAATTTGACATCATTGAAATTCCTCCCGGTGTTTATGCCAGCAACCGAGTTCCGATGTATGTTGAATTTTGGCAGGTGGTCCTGATTTCAGTCATTTCTATCATCATCTGCTTTATCGTCACGATTTTTCCCTCTCGCAGAGCAGCCAAACTTGACCCCATCATAGGACTTAAAAATGACTAGTGTGATCGAAGTCAAAAATCTAAAAAAGTTCTTTATCGATGGTAGTGGAAAGGAACTACAGATACTACGAGGTATCAATTCAAGCTTTCCGGAGAATCAAACGACTTCCATTTCCGGTGCTTCGGGAAGTGGGAAAAGTACCTTATTACATTTGCTCGGAGGTCTTGAACGACCTACCGAAGGCGAGATCCTATTTGAAAACAATAGCATATTCAGTTTAAACCAAAACGATCTGGCCAACTGGCGCAATCAAAAAATTGGATTCGTTTTTCAAGCCAATTATCTACTTCCTGATTTCACTGCCTTGGAAAATGTCATCATTCCCGCGTTAATTGCTAACCATCATCGAGTAGAAGCCACATCTCAAGCCAAAGAACTGTTGAAACTGGTAAATCTATCTGACCGATTGGATCACAAACCCAGGCAACTATCGGGCGGAGAACAACAACGGGTCGCGATCGCACGAGCATTGATCAACAAGCCAACACTGATTCTGGCCGATGAACCAACTGGCAACCTGGATATATCAACTGGGGAAAAAGTAGGCAAATTGCTTAAACAAATTTGTGACGAACAAGGTGCCACACTGATTATTGTAACACATAATCTCGAATTAGCGGCTAATATGGATTGTCAACTCAAACTTGATGAAGGCAATCTCATCACTATTAGCTAGTGTCATAACTATTACCTTAATATAGACTTTCATTATGCCTAATCGTTTCACCATGTCAAAAACTATCCTGAGATTACTATCCTGCCTGTTTGTCGCGATCTCTATTTTTCAAGCATCTGTTTATGCGACATCATTTGAAACACTGAACACAAAAGGGGTGGTTGCTGACATCCAAGTCCAAGGTCTTCGATTAATTGAAAAAGTATTGGTGTACTCCGCGATTGAGACCGCCGTCGGAGAACCACTCTCCCCCGTCACCATATCAAACGATATTAAAACACTTTATGAGATGTCATATTTTAGTGACATATCGGTAAAATTGAAATCGGACACTCAAAATAAGGTTATAGTAATTTTTCAATTCGTCGAAAAACCGCGAATTCAGGAAATACAAATAATTGGAAACAAAAAGATCGGCGAAAAAAAACTGAGGGAACTGCTGAAAGTGTTTTCAAATAACATGGTCAACATCTCAAAAATTAAGTCCGATATTCGGGCCATCAAAGCCACGTATCAAAAAAGCGGTTATCTTCAAACTCAGGTCAGCCACGAGTTGGTTCAGCTCAATCAATACGAGCTCAAGCTTGTTTACCGTATCAAAGAAAAACCGCGGGTATACCTTACTGAAATCAACTTTACCGGGACCAAATTTTTTCTTCCTATAGATCTCGAGCGGAGGCTGCAGTCCGCAGAAATTGACTGTTTTAGTTGGTTCACTAATTCAGGTGTATTTCAAGTTAATAAGCTTAATACCGATTTGCAGATTATATTACAAACTTATCTGCAAAATGGATTTATCCGGGCAAAGATTGACAAACCAAGGGTCAAAGTTATCCAAAATAAAGACTACTCCCGAGTCGT
The DNA here is from genome assembly GCA_964549175.1 of uncultured Pseudomonadota bacterium. GTDB lineage: Bacteria > SAR324 > SAR324 > XYD2-FULL-50-16 > XYD2-FULL-50-16 > CAZJUM01. The sequence continues at coordinate 11,913 of CAZJUM010000013.1, forward strand.
CATTGATATAAATATCACAGAGGGAGACCAATACTATACTGGCAATTTCAAATTCAAATCAAAGGATAATAAGCCCTTGCTATTTGATGATAGAGAGATCCTTAATAAGCTTGAACTTAAAACCGGTGAGGTCTACAACCCTTATAAGAAAAACCGTGACGAATACATGATCGGTGATATTTATTCCGGTCGCGGATACGCGTTTTCACGAGTTTATGCCATTGAGGATATCAATGACGAAACCAAAGTTGTGGATGTAAGCTACCAAGTATTTAGAGGTGAAAAAGCCTACATAGGTCGTATTGAAATTCAGGGAAATTACGACACAAAAGATGAGGTGATCCGTCGAGAGCTTAAAATTTTTGATGACGAGTTATTCAATGGGGTAAAAATTCGTGAAAGTAAAAATAACATCAATCGCCTTGGGTTTTTTACTCCCGGCACCGGAATCGTGTTCAACAAATCTGTCGATCGTAATGACCAAACCCTCGACTATAATATTCAATTGGAAGAGACAGTCACTGGCTCATTCAATGGGGGAATCTCCTATGCTGATTATTCAGGTTTGATCCTGATCCTGTCCGTTGCTCAAAAAAACCTGTTTGGAACAGGTAAATCAGCTAAAGTCTCCGCTGAGTATAAAGAAACGGGAGAAAATATGTATAACTTTTCGCTCACTACCCCATATTGGCTTGATACGCTCTTTACCAATTCATTTAGTATTTACTCTCAATATTACCCCTATGATAATTACAATACACGAACCTTGGGAGCAAGTTTCGGATTGAGTTATCCGATATGGAATAATTGGCGTGTTTCATCCCGACTTTCATGGAATGAGGAAAAATATGAGGATATTGATTCAGACGGGGAAGACCTATTGGACGGAGTAACGGAAAATTCCTATCGTAGTCTGTTGATGGGGATATCATATAGCACCGTCAATAACCCGATAACTCCCTCCAATGGATTTGAAGTCTCTTTCTACGCCAGACAATATGGCGGTCCTCTGGGCGGGACCACAGAATATCGCGAATACACCTTTGTCAATCGTTATTTCAATGCGTTAAATGAAGATGAAACCGTTGTTTTTGCTGTTTTATACAACCAGGGACTACTGGTTCAAACCAATCCCAACAAAGAAATCCCCACTGACAGACGATATCAAATCGGTGGAATAGACACTGTTCATGGTTTTGACTGGGGTGAAATCACCGGTCCGAGTTCCGGTGTGGACATTGCCGAACTCTACCCTTACCAGGGAGATTATAGTGATTGCGATGAAGCAGGCGAGGAGTGCACCAGCCTTTCAACTGAAAAACACGAGGACCGGGTTTATTTTACCTCACATACCGGGGGTATTGACAAAAAAGTACTTAATGTTGAGTTATTGTTCCCATTAACCCGTGAGGGAAGGAACCTGCGCGGAGTTATCTTTTTTGATGCCGGTAATGTGTGGGCAGAAGATCGAATGTACGAAATCACCGGTAAAAACAAAGATGCATGGGATTTCAGGAAAAGCGCCGGTTTGGGTGCTCGCGTCATCACACCCATGGGTGTTCTGAGGTTTGAGTACGGTGTGAAACTTGATAAACAAGAGGGTGAGTCATCAAGCAAATTCGATTTCACTATCTCCGGATTGTTTTAATCGATGGATCGCTTGATAGCGATCCATCCCCTCTTCAAATTCCGCGATTGTTTCGCTTGCGTCAGACCCGAACGCCATCTTAATTTCATGGCCACATTAATTGTCACACCATCATTCAGTACTTTCCACGGGGGGCAAATCACGAGTTGTTGATGTTATCCCAGTATTCTTTGATCACGACACTTCAATAAGCGACGACCTGGTGTTAAAAGCAATTTTAAAGATTGCATGCTTATCTCGCTGGCGACCACCCCAACCATTTTCGCGAAAACGCGAATCAGCGTCGGAGTTCCCGTTTGGTGTACTTGCGAAGGAACGGACTATTCAATCCATGCGGCAGACATTCTCACAAATTCTGCTTCAGGCGATATCGTGCGTTTGGATATTCATCGGTCGCATTTTCTGGCACCGAGAGTTATACGAAATTATCAGAGTGTGCCAAAGCTTTTTAACAACCCCGGATTCCGGCCCCGGCAATATCACTTTTATTTTAAGGCCTCAATCATGGTTTCCCCAATAGCTGCCGGTGTTGGCGCTACATAAATACCAGCTTCAATTAAGGCTTTGATTTTTCCTTCGGCTGTCCCTTGTCCGCTTGAGACTATCGCGCCGGCATGTCCCATTCTTCTACCCGGAGGCGCTGTGCGGCCGGAAATAAAGGATACAATGGGCTTTTTCACATATTGTTTTGCGAATTCAGCGGCTTCTTCTTCTGCGGTTCCACCAATCTCTCCGATCATGACAACGGCCCGGGTTTGATCATCATCTTGAAACAGTTTTAGGGCATCAATAAAATTGGTGCCATTAATCGGATCACCGCCAATTCCAATGCAAGTCGATTGTCCTAAGCCCGCTTTGGTCAATTGATCAACCGCCTCATATGTCAAGGTACCGGAGCGCGAAATCAAGCCGATATCACCCTGTTTATGAATAAAACCCGGCATAATACCAATCTTGCATTCACCTGGGGTAATGATACCCGGACAATTAGGACCAATCAATCGGGTTTTGGATTGCTTCAGAGCACTGGACACCATCACCATATCCATTACCGGAATTCCTTCCGTAATGGTGACAATCAAAGGAATCTCAGCTTCAATTGTTTCTAACATCGCATCCGCGCAGAACGGAGGGGGTACAAATATCATCGCGCAATTGGCTCCGGTTTCCGTAACAGCATCTCGAACCGTGTTAAACACCGGGGTGCCATCATGGTCCATTCCCCCTTTTCCCGGTGTTACACCGGCGACGATTTGAGTATCACAATACGCTTTACAAGCTTTGGTATGCAAAGATCCCTGGGAGCCTGTAATTCCTTGAACTAAAATTTTTGTGTCTTTATTGACTAAAACACTCATAAGTTTGCTCTTAAATATGATTAGTGAATGGTATTATTCTCGTTGTTATCCTTGGGAAACCTCTACCGCTTTCTGCGCGGCGGCGGCAAACCCTTTTATCATAATTAATTTATCTCCCAGACCGGAATTACCAATGATCTTTTCGGCGATATCCGAATTGGTTCCTTCCAGTCGCACTACCACGGGAATTTTTACATTTACTTGTTTGAAAGCGGTCACTACCCCTTCCGCGATGATATTACAGCGAACAATCCCACCAAAAATATTGATAAAGATACATTTAACGTCAGGGTCTTTTGTAATAAGCTTAAAGGCTTCTTCGACACGTTTACTATCTGCGGTTCCTCCAACATCCAGGAAATTAGCTGGTGACGAACCATAGTGCTGAATAATATCCATTGTTGCCATGGCCAAGCCGGCACCGTTGACCATACATCCGATTGACCCGTCCAGTTTAATGAAATTCAAGTCATGCTTGCTGGCCTCAACTTCTGCCGGATCTTCTTCATCTAAATCTCTTAATTCAATCGTTTTTGGATGTCGGAATAGAGCATTGTCATCAAATCCCATTTTGCAATCCAGCGCTAAAATGCGATCATCACCGGTAATCACGACAGGGTTAATTTCCAATAATGAGCAATCCTCTTCAACGAAAGCTTCGTAAAGTCCCATAAAAAAAGCGGTCGCTTGTCTGATCATTTTAGGTCCGTATACTTCCAACTTCAAATCAAACGCCATTCGTCGCGCTTGAAAAGGAGATAATCCGACAGCCGGATCTACAAACTCTTTCAGAATTCTTTCCGGGGTTTTCTCAGCCACTTCCTCAATATCCATCCCCCCTTCGGTGGAGGCCAGCAATACGATTTTTTGGGTGGCCCGATCGATAAGTACGGAAAAGTACAACTCCGATTTGATATCCATTCCTTCCTCAATCAACAGGGTTTTAACCTTTTGTCCCTGTTTACCCGTCTGCTTGGTTACTAATCGCATTCCCAGGATATTTGTCGCATTGGTTTTGGTAGCGGCTAGTCCTTTGGAAACTTTGACGCCCCCCCCTTTTCCACGTCCGCCAGCATGAATTTGTGCCTTAACGACACATACATCGGCAGGGAGTTTTTGGGCAGCTTCCACCGCTTCATCAACGGTATTCGCGACATGACTTTGGGGAATTGAGACCTTATAACGGGAAACAATCTCTTTGGCTTGAAACTCATGTATTTTCATAATTTTTCAACAACTTGTTTTTTTTGTGAGCATAAAAAAACGAAACCGGCGTAAATCGGCTATGTTTTGTGGTGAACCCAACGCAACCACCTGTCCTAAACAAGAGGTGGTTGCTATTTATTTTGATTTGAATCGTTTACAACTTGGCGACTGCCTCATTCAGTTCTTTAACCAGATCAATGGAGGTTTGCAGTTTTTCCCTTTCACTGCTGGTCAATATTACATCCACTATCTCTTCCACCCCATTCCCGGCGATTTTGGCTGGCAGTCCTACAAATAGCGGCTCAGTAATTCCGTATTGTCCGGTGGTTACTTTTACGGCACAAGGATAAATGCTATTTTTGTCAAATAAATATGATTCCGTCATTGCGATAGCGGACGCTGCCGGTGTGTAAAACGCCGAACCTGTTTTTAAATGAGCGACGATTTCCCCACCACCTTTCCGGGTTCTCTCCACAATCGCGTCCAGTCGCTCACGGGAAATTTTGCCTTGTTCCACCATGGTTTCCAAAGTAATACCGGCAACATTACTCATACCTGTTAACGGTACCATGCTGTCTCCATGTCCGCCAACCACATAGGCTTGAATTTGATTCACTGAAACATTCAGTTCCCATGATAAAAAGGTTCTGAAGCGTGCCGAGTCAAGGACACCCGCCATTCCAATGATCATATTATCCGGAACACCGGATGCTTTTTGCAGCTGTCCCACCATCACATCAATCGGATTGGTAATGCAGATCACAAAGGCATCGGGACAATTTTGCTTAATTCCCTCACCCACTGAGGTCATCACTTTATTATTCACACCCAGTAAGTCGTCTCGGCTCATCCCCGGTTTTCTTGGAACTCCGGCAGTTACAATCACAACATCGACATCTTTGATGTCTTTGTAATCATTGGTACCAACAATGGACGCGTCAAATCCTTCAACCGGACCGGATTGCGCTAGATCAAGCGCCTTTCCTTGTGGGACACCCTCAACGATATCAAACAGAACCACGTCACCCAATTGTTTCAGTAAACATAAATGAGCCAAAGTTCCACCAATATTTCCGGCCCCAATCAGGGCAATTTTTTTCCTCCGCATAATCTCCTCATTTTGATTTTTGATAAACAACAGATTTTTTCGTTACCATATATCAATTTAACGCGGCAAACGCCAGTACTAAATCAGACCTGATATTACGAATAAATAACTGATTAGAACAAGTGATTTATGGCAAATGCGGCAATTATGCACCTGAAAAGATAACCGCGAAGTTTTATCGCTTGCCGTAAAATGTTTTTGGGATTTTATGAGATCTTCTTAGGTCCCATGAAGCGTAGCTCAATTATTTCTGCGAGTTCAGGGGCAATCATTACGAAAAAGTCCGGTAATCGTGCCCAAAAAAATCACCCTTAATTGCTGATGTTGATAACTAAGGGCATATTTAACTTGAATGGAGCTGGAGGTTCAAAAAATTGCTGAAATTTTGGCGGAAGAAATTAACACAGGCACTCTTCGTTTATTGGTTTTCCGGAGAGAAATAAAATGAATAAGTTGTTTGGGCAGGAGTGCCTAACCCTGGTGTGCAGGGTTCACCGCTAAAAACGGTATTGCGCCATGATGTCCTCCAATGTGTCTCTTCTGCGAATGAGCCTTGGTGTGCCATCAGATTGGATAAGCACTTCGGCGGGCTTGAGACGAGCATTGTAGTTGGAACACATTGAAAAGCAATATGCTCCGGAATCCAACATCGCGATGATATCTCCTTGCTCAATAACGGGTAGTTCGCGATCTTTGGCGACGATATCACCACTTTCACAAATGTTACCGACAACGCTTACTTTTTCAGTGGCTTGAGATGCCTTTTCATTTTTCCCAAAGATCTCTAGCTCATGATAAGAGTCATACAATACCGGTCTGGGGTTGACGTTAAATCCTAAATCCGTACCCGCGTAGTTGGTATCGAATTGTGATTTCAGCGCATGAACCGTACCGAGTAGCACACCACACTCCGCGGCAATATACCGCCCCGGTTCAACAACAATAGTCCCTTTCCAACCCGTCTTTTCAGACCATTGCGTAACCAATTGATCCAACACTTTACCGGTTTCCCGTAAATCAAGACGACCTTGTTGGGCGTGCTTTTGATAGGGAATTCCAAATCCACCTCCGAAATCAATAAAAACGAGACCTTCAAATTCTTCAGCAATTTTTAATAATTCTTCTGCCGCCTTGGTGTAACTACTGTGCTCCAAAAACAAAGAACCGATATGCATGTTGATGCCTTCTAATTTTAGCTGATATTGGCTCAGTAACGCTTTGATATCGCCAATTTGATCATGCCAGACACCAAATTTGGTTTTTTTGCCGGCCGTTATCACTTTTTCATGATGTCCCGCGCCAATACCGGGATTGAATCGGATCGAGATGCGGCTTCCCGGTCGGACTTGTCCGAGCGTTTCAATTTGTGCCAGCGAATCCAAACTGGTAACCAATCCTTGATCAACCGCATTGATCATTTCTTCCGCTGAAACGTTGTTGCAGACATAAAGAATATCATCTTTGGTGTACCCTGCTTTTTGCGCGATAAAGAGTTCACCCGGCGACATGGCATCGGAGCTTATCCCTTCTTCTCGGATAATTTTCAGTAGTTCGACATTGTTGTTGGCTTTTAGGGAATAATGGGCATCGAAATGTTTGAATGTCATAAAATTTTTGATTTCACGACACCTTTGGCGCAGTATGGCTTCACTATAAACATATATCGGTGAGCCAAATTGTTGAATCAATTCCAAAGGATCGATATTACCGAAAAATTGAATGCCGGATAAGTAATTGTTCATGGTTCGATCTGTTTTAATGAATGGGAGCCGGTAAAAATATTGAATCGGCTTTTGATTTCATTTTCAAAATATCAAAACTCTTAATAGTACTATAAAATGCTACGAATGCCAAGGCGCAAAAAAGTCATTGTTACGAAACTTGGAAGCAAGAACTGCTTTAAGGAGTCATGATAAGCGTTGGAGAATTGATTGGTCATTAACCGGATGATAATGAGCCCGGGATTCATTGGGTCGGAACGCATTCAAACTCCCGACTCTTCTATTATAATCAGGCTAGTTTCAGTGCAATTTCTACCATTTGATCAAAAGTACTTTGCCTTTCTGCCTGCGTGCAAAGCTCTCCGGTAACTAAGTGATCACTGACCGTGCAGATAGCGAGTGTCTTAACTCCGAATTTAGCACCCAAAGTATAAAGAGCGGCAGCTTCCATTTCAACAGCGAGAACTCCGTATTTTGCCCAAATTTTCCATAGTTCCCTTTCATCGTAGAAGATATCGGATGAAACGATATTACCAACATGGACGGGAATGTTGCGGTCAATGGCCACATCATGTGCTTTTTTCAGTAAGTCGAAATTGGCGATTGGTGCGTAGTCCATTCCGCTAAAGTTTATTTTGTTAAAGGAGGCATCTGTACATGCTCCCTGAGCAATTACAACCTCTCTTAATTTTACTTCTTCCTGAATCGCGCCGCATGATCCAATGCGAATAATGTTTTTAACACCGAAATTTGAGATGAGTTCATTGGTATATATTGAAATAGAGGGAATTCCCATACCGGATCCCTGAATGGATACACGTTGGCTGTCATAGGTCCCTGTAAATCCGTACATTCCGCGAACTTCTGTATAACATTGTGCATTTTCTAAAAACTCTTTCGCCACATATTCTGCGCGTAATGGGTCACCGGGCATTAATACGGTTTCAGCAATATCACCGGCTTTTGCGCCAATATGGATTGTCATTGTTTTCTCCTGAATATAGTGGTCTATTCACCACTGGATTGATGGGTTTCTTATTTATCGCGCTCAATAGATTAATTAAACAGCGTATCTGTGAAAAGGTAGGGACTTGAGGAGGTTAAGTCAAATAATAAGATGATTTCAATATAACGAATCACAAATAAGAATAACAGATACAGATATGCTTTAAAAAGCGTAACACTTTTTTGTGGACACAACTCAAGTCACTATGATCAAATAGTTTATAGAGACTGGCAATAGATCGTGATGTGGATAATTTGAAGAGGGGGTGCTGCAACTTAATGGTGGGTCTCATAAGCTGATGGATGGACACCATCAGCTTATGAGACTATTTTGCTAACTTGCCTTTAATTTGACCGTACCAGATACCGCTCAAAATATAAGAATAGAGCCAGGTTCCGAAAAAGACCATGATAAACACTTTGATTATATCCGCAGCTGATCCATCCAGTGAGAATCCAGGCACATAACCAAACAGGAATGGCCCCAAATACAAGAATTTGGCAAACTTAAACGAAGTAAAGGCTGTTTTCCACACATTGGCTTTGGCAATGGTGGCCCCCGCGAAAGCGGCGATACAGACTGGTGGGGTAATATTCGAATCTTGAGATAACCAATACACGATCATATGAGCGGCGATTTCATTCACTCCCAAATGGGTTAACGCGGGGACCGCTACCACAGCAGTGATCAAATATGCCGCTGTTACGGGAACTCCCATCCCCAATACTAAAGATGCCAGGGCAATCAGCAGGATGGTCAACCACAGTTTGCCTGAAGCGAGCTCGATGATGATGTCAGCGAATGTTAGTATGAGACCGCTGAATGTTAACACCCCAATAATAATCCCGATTACACCCACTGTCGCGCCAATCTTCAAGCTACTTTCGGTTCCCTGTCGAGCAGCCTCAATAAATTGCTTCGGACCTATACGGGTTTCTTTGCGTATCCAACTAATAATGATGCATGTGATCAAACCGATAATAGCGGAGTATCCCGGTGAATATCCATAAAGCATGAGCACCGTAATCACAACCAAGGGAAGCGTGTAATACCATTCAGTCTTCAATATTTGAAGGGCACCGAATTCGCTTTTTTCCCCTTTGATATTGTTAATTTTGGCCTCGTAGTGGACCATCATAAAGACGCTGAATACATACATAATCGCGGGAAAAAATGCCACTAGCATGATTTTGGAATAAGGAACACCCGTAAGCTCTGCCATGATAAATCCACCGGCACCCATAATTGGGGGCATAAACATACCAGAGATGGATGCTGCGGGTTCGATTCCTCCGGCAACATGGGGCTTAAAACCAGCCTTTTTCATCATGGGGATCGTAAATGTCCCGGTTGAAACAACATTGGCAATGGCACTTCCGGAAATGGATCCAAATAGTCCGCTGGCGATAACAGCAACTTTCCCAGGCCCTCCGACTTTATGACCTACTGCGGCAAGAGGAAAATTGATAAAGAATTTTTGAGCACCGCATTTTTCCAAATAGGCGCCAAACAAAACAAATAGAATTACATATGTGGCCAAAACATTGGCCATAATGCCGAATATACCATCACTTTTATAGAAAATGCTAGTGCATAGCTCGGGAAAAGTATCGCCTGCATGCGCGATTAAATCAGGCATGTAGGCGCCGTAAACCCCGAATAGTAACAAAACAATGCCCATTATTACGAAAATGTTTCCGACAACCCGTCTGGCTAATTCAATACCAATCAAAACACCGATCATGGCAACCAGCTTATCAAAATCAGTTTCGATTCCCATTCGATAATTAATGGCTTCAAAGTTTAGAATCCAATACCCGATGCTAAAAACCGAAAGAAATATGAGGATGTAGTCAACAACTCGAAAAATAAGCGTTTTGGATTGATAGGTTAAGAAAATCAGTATATAGGTGATGATAACATAGACCCCTCGATGGTACTGGGTCGATGTCGGAGCGATAATGGCGGCATATGAATAAAAGATAACCAATGTAACGGCTAATATGTCGAATACTATTTGCTCCAATCGATTAAGTTTATTGTACACCCTTTTCCCTATTTGGTTGATTAGTCATTGAGTTTGAATCAAGGCAAATTGTTTGCTTTATACGCAAAAACTGGTTCTTTCCCGGATTCCGCTTAAATTTGCTTTAACCGGAAAAATAAAAAGAGGGGTGCTGATCAAAAAGCACTGACCCTCTTTTGGTTAGCATAGTACTATAACATTCCCTTTTCTTTCCAGAATTTTTCCGCACCAGGATGAAATGGTGTTACAATATTGCTTGGACCCGATTTTAGGCTCATATTTTTGAAAGTCTTTTTCATGCTACGCATGTGTTCTAAACCGGCATCGGTATAAATAAGACTTAAGAGCCTGTATACTACGTCAGCGGATACTTTGGAATTGGCCACCCAAAGAGCACTATCTTGGAAGGAAGGAGCATCATTTGTGACACCCTTATAAGTATTTCCGGGAACAGCAAGTTTTCCGAAGTAGGGATAGGCGTCAAAAAATCCGGATTTTCGAGCGTCAGCTGCTAAATCGACTAAAGCGATGTCGTTGGTTTGAGCTGCCATAATCACAGCACCACTTGGAAACGCCGTAAATAGCCAGAAAGCATCCAGTTGATTGTTACCGAAAGCGGCCGCGGCATCATTATATCCCATGGCATTTCGTTCAATTTTATCCCAAACACCTAAATGAGAGAAAAACAATTCACAGTTTGCAAAAGCTCCTGAGCCAGCATTTCCGACGCCAACTTTTTTGCCTTTTAGATCCATGACACTTTTTATCCCTGAATCAGCTCTAACAACGAGTTGCGCGGGTGCGCCATACAACCAAGCGACAGCGAGGACATTGGTGTATTTGTTAGGATCATTTTTCATTTTTCCATTTCTTCCTAACCAAACATGACCTGAATAAACAGTACTCATCTGCTGTTTTCCGGCATTTGTCTTTCGCAGATTTTCAACTGATCCGGCTGAAGTTTGTGCTTTTACAGAAAAGCTTGTAATGGCTTTCACTGGTTTATATACCTGCACCGCATTGGCAACTACCTGGAATGTCCCACCTGCGGGTCCTCCCCCAAATACAATTCGTTTTGCTGAGGCAAAGGCATCTGAGGCAGGGATAAAAAAACAGAATGAAAGGGCCATTAGACCTATGGCGGATTTTAAAAATACACGTTTCATTGAGTGTCTCCTTGAGTTAAAAAGTTAATGGTTTTAGAATATTAAGCTATTTGAACAATCGCACACTCCAAAAAAGATCGATACAATTCAAAATTTCGAATTATTGTCGATCCATACTGCATCTTTTGTGTAAGAATAACTCTTACCATCCTAAGATGTCACACATTATAAAGAACTCACCGAATTATGCAATACATTTCAAATCTTTGGTGATTAAAAACAACGGGGAAGTTGCCGAATGCAAGACTCAATTTAGTGCCAATCATAAGATATCACTCAAGTTTCGCGCTCCTGAAAATGAGGAGAGAGTGCCACATTTAAAAAAACTTTTACTGATTATGTACAATTCGTAGCCCTTTTTCTTTGATCACCCCTGTCATTCCACGAAAGTGGGAATCTAACAATAAAAGTCTAAGAAATCAAATGCTTTTCCGGATCCCCGCATCCGCGGGGATGACAGAAAGAAAATGGCTGAAAAGTGGACAAAATCAGCCGGATTCCCGCATCCGCGGGGATGAAAGGCATTATTGGCAAATTTAGGATGTCAATAGTAGAAAATCAGGAAACTTTTTGTCTACAAATCAATTCAAACTGCTCTATCCATTGAAAAAAATCTCAAATGGCTTCATGATACGAGAACAGGCAGACAACTATGAGAATTGAGATATAGTCAAATGTTGTGTTCAAAAAAGTTAAGCAGCAATATCCCTTT
>CAZJUM010000014.1:0-23235 GCA_964549175.1 uncultured Pseudomonadota bacterium
GAAAGGGATATTGCTGCTTAACTTTTTTGAACACAACATTTGACTATATCTCTTATAAAGACTCTGTTTTGCCATTTGTGTTTAATTAGTCCCTATTAAGGTTAAAACCACCGCCTTCAGGGGGTCAGATTTATTTTTTAAACCTTTTATGTTATTTTCGTACCTCAATTAACAGGAGGTGCGATGGAATATCGTTATAGAAGTCATACCGTTTTAAAGATTCAGTATCATTTTGTATTTGTCACAAAATATCGCTACAAGGTTTTAACTGGTGATGTAAGACTTAAAAGGCGCGAGCTGATTCGCCAGACTTGTGAAGTTTAAGATGAAATTATTTCAGTCACTTATATGGCAATTATTGTTGCGGTACTAAGCAGTGCGAGTAAAAACAAAATGAAAATATGGATGGATTATTAACAAAAAACGTATCAAAGGTATTTCCTGGTGTCCAAGCTTTAACAGAGGTTGATTTTGAAGTACAAGCCGGGGAAAACCACGCCTTGGTAGGAGCTAACGGCGCAGGAAAGAGCACGTTAATGAAAATACTATCGGGAGCTTACACAGCATCTTCCGGAGAGATATTCATTGGTGGAGAGAAAGTAGTCATTCAGAATCCAAGTGATGCCAAACGAAACGGAATCGTTATCGTATACCAGGAAGTTGATACAGCTTTAGTACATCATCTTACGGTCGCTGAGAATATCATGATGGATTATCTGGTTAATGAACAGAAATCACTGTTCGTTAACTGGAGAGAAATCCATAAAGCCGCCCAAAATGAAATTGATGATCTGGGATTAAATATTAATTCACGGCAATTAGTGAGTGATTTAACCCTCGCGGAAAAACAAATAGTCTTGATTGGTCGGGCAGTCTTCCAAAAGGCGAAATACTTGCTACTAGATGAGCCGACAGCAGCATTAAGCTTAACGGAAACTGAAAAACTATTTGAGTTGATCAACAAACTGCAACAAGACGGAATGGGGATTGTTTTTATTTCCCATAGGTTAAATGAAGTGTTTAAGTCCTGCCAAAAGATTAGCGTTTTAAGAGATGGAAAACTGGTCAACTCTTTTGCTACGGAAGATGTCAATATCGACATCGTTGTGGAAAGTATGCTGGGCAAAAAAATGGATAGCTCCTACCCCGAAATAGAAACGTCTATTGGAGAAACATTAATTGAAGTTAAGGAGCTTTCGGGAACAGGCGATATTCATCGTGTCAATTTAAATGCCCGATCCGGTGAAATAATCGGATTGACCGGTTTGATAGGCGCCGGAAAGACAGAACTCTGTAAACTGCTATTCGGACTTGGAGATGTATATTCCGGAAATATCAGTATCAATGGTAAGAAAACTCACGTATCAACACCCAGTGAAGCTGTTAAAAAGGGACTGGCTTTAATTCCTGAAGAAAGAAGAAAAGAGGGGATTTTGGTGGAAGAGTCTCTAGCAATCAATATCACATTACCGACACTGGATGACTATTGTAAAAAGGCATTCATCAGTAAGAAAAAAGTCAAACAAAAGGCAATTGATACGATTAAAAAGGTGCATATTAAAACACCAAATGAAAAACAGCTGGTCGCCAACCTGAGTGGTGGAAACCAACAGAAAGTAGTAATTGGTAAATGGCTGATATCACAAGCGGAAGTATTTTTATTGGATGAACCGACCAAAGGTGTCGATATCGGCCCTAAAGCAGAGATATATTCTCTGATTCATGAACTTGCGAAACAAAATAAATGTATCATATATGCATCTTGTGAATTCAGTGAAATACTTGGGCTAACCCATCGAACTTATGTCATGTATAATGGTACGATCGTTAAAGAACTAGCAACAAGCAAAACCTCAGAGGAAGAATTGCTGTACTATTCAACAGGGGGTAAAGATTTTGAAAAATAATACAAACACAAAAATCGATTTATTTGGATTTTTTTACAAATACGGGACAATTGTAGTCATTGCTCTAGCTGTTCTATACTTCTCGGTAACATTGGAGAATTTCATGAATTTCGCCAATATTACCAACGTGTTCAGATCAGTTTCCATCGTGGCATTAATTGCTTTGGCGATTACGGTTTCATTAACTATTGACGGACTTGATATTTCGGTTGCGGCGATCGCGGGTTTTGCCGGAGTCATTGCGGCTAAGTTCATGATTATATGGGGTTACGGAACAACATGGACCATCGTCGTACCTTTACTGATGGGAATGCTGATTGGTTCCATCAATGCTTTTCTGATTATCAAGATTGGCATTCAAGATTTGTTGGCAACATTATCAATGATGTTTCTTTTAACCGGAATCTCAGTAACGTTTCAGGATGGTTCGGCTATTTATAATTTTATGCCTTTACCCAATGGTGGTGGTATCGCCGAATACACATTCAGTCCGGAATTTCTCTTTATCGGCCAAGGCGTGTTGTTTAACATCCCGGTACCTGTTCACATCATGATTATCGTCGCCGTATTGGTCCATATTTTTCTGGCCTATACCAAGCACGGTAGATACCTCTACATGATCGGAGGAAACTCGGAAGCGGCAAAACTCTCCGGAATACCAATCAATCGTTATCGCTATTTTGCCTATGTACTATCCGGTTTTCTATCTGCCCTGGCTGGTGTTGTATTAGCTTCCAGATTAGGATCCGGAGAAGTAAATGCTGGTGGTCCTTATTTAATGGACAGTGTAGCAGCCGCTTTTGTGGGATTTTCAGTACTCGGTACCGGAAAACCAAATGCTTACGGAACTCTACTAGGTGCCTTGTTAATGGGCGTTCTGTTAAATGGCCTGATCATGATGGACTTTCCGTACTATTCCCAGGATATCATCAAAGGAGTCGTGTTGTTACTGGCCCTGGGGCTGACCTATTACAAAATGAAAAAATAACTTCACGATTTACGCTTCCGGATAACAATTTCAATTACCTGCTTCAAATTCACTCGCTCTCAATTAAAATCCACAAATTGAGGCGGGTAACTCACGACATCCGGAGACCAACAGAGCTAAATTTTTAATACCGTTTTGTTGCTAATGATTTAAAAAACCCACGGATATTCACAATGAAAGTACAAGACAAACACTACCGGACCATCTGGCCGAAAGAGGATGATCCAAATATTGTGCAAATAATAGAACAACGCTTTTTACCCCATGAACTTGTTATAGAAGATCTGACTACCGTAGATGAGGTTGCCGTTGCAATCGAAGATATGCATGTTCGGGGTGCAGGCTTGATCGGCGCAACCGCTGGTTATGGGATGTATATCGCAGCCTTAGAGGCTCCAAAAGACTCGGTTGAGACATTTATAGAAAGCGTTGAAGCTTCAGGCGAGAAGTTAAAAGCAACACGTCCAACTGCTGTTAATTTGGAATGGGCAGTTGATCGTCAAATGGAGGCTATAAACACAGCGGAGAATAGTGTCAAAGCTAAAGTACAGGCATCAAAGAAGATGGCCGAAACAATCGCCGATGAAGATGCGGAATTTTGCCGTCAAATTGGAATACACGGATCGACCATTATTGAAGAGATCAGTAAGAAAAAATCAGGCGATGTCGTTAATATTTTAACCCATTGCAATGCCGGTTGGTTAGCCTTTGTCGACTACGGAACTGCTACTGCACCAATTTACGCAGCTTTTGATAATGGAATTAAAGTTCATGTCTGGGTAGACGAAACCAGACCAAGGAACCAGGGTGCCAGCTTAACAGCCTGGGAACTCGGTCAGCACGGTGTCCCTCACACTGTTATCGTTGATAATGCCGGTGGGCATCTCATGCAGCACGGGTTGGTTGATATGGTGATTACAGGAACCGACCGTACAACTTATACAGCTGATGTTGCCAACAAAATTGGGACATATCTTAAAGCACTTGCAGCTAAAGATAATGGTATACCTTTTTATACCGGCTTACCGTCATCAACATTTGATTGGAAAATTAGAGATGGTGTCAAAGAAATACCAATTGAAGAGCGTGATGCCACAGAGGTTAAATATATTCAAGGACTTAACGAAGGAAAAATAAAAGATGTTTTGCTGACACCTGAAAACAGCCCAGCTGGCAATTATGCTTTTGATGTTACTCCTTCAAGGCTTATAACAGGTCTAATTACAGAACGTGGCATCTGTGAAGCCACGGAACAAGGGGTACTTGGTTTATATCCTGAGAAAAAATAAACGATTATTGACTCACTATTACCTCGTCATTTCGCAGTTTGGGCGTACAGATTGCAAAATCATTTTTTAAAAACAGCCCTCCATATTTTTGGGGTGATCTCCCTTAGCTTTTCAACGGATTCAGCTAAGGTTTCCCATAGTTAACTCAAATTAATTTCAGTGATTAGTTTTCAGTTGACGATATCGCCTGATGAAGGTTACCTAAAGCTATTATGCTTTTTCTTACCGCCCAATTTCCTCGGGAAGGTCCCCCTTAAATGAAGTTGGTTAATCGCACAATAATATTATTTCCGGAGAAACCAATATGTTTTCCCTAGTACCAGATCTGTATGCCATGGCGAATCCCAGTGATAAATCGAGCGGCATGTCCAGTTTGATCATGTTTGGGTTGATTTTTTTAATCTTTTTTTTCCTGATCATTCGGCCACAACAAAAAAAGGCTAAAAAGCACCGATTGCTGCTAGAGAGAGTTAAAAAAGGTGATCAGGTAATAACCGGGGCCGGAATTTATGGTACCGTCACTAAAGTATTTGATACGAAAAACTATGTGCTTCTCGAAATCGCTGATAAGACAGTGATCAAAATTTTAAAAAACCAAATCAGTGATGTTATCAAATCAAAAGCGGGAATAGGGGAAAAAGTTAGCGACAAATCGAAAGCGGGAACGAGGGAAAAAGCTTACAAAACTGAAAAAAAAGATGCAGATAGTTTAGATTTTCTGAAATGAGAAAAATTACTATATCTTAATGCAAGCAGATAATTAATACCTCCGGTATTTTTCCATAATTTATAATTAATTAAAAAAATCTATGAGAATTCCTTGGAAAGGATTAGGCATATTAATCGTCCTATTAATTGCCATTTTTTATGATATCCCAACCTTAAAACTTCTGATGCCACAAGATAAACAGGCGGCGAAAGACAAAATTGAACTGAAACTGCAAAGAGTTAGGGAACTCTACGAGCCATTTAAGCAAATTGGCCTTGCTATTGTGACTCAAGACAGATCCGGTATTCAGTTGGTTGTAGAAGGTGATTTTGAATTTCCTGAAAACAATCAAATCTTCCGATCGATATTGAAAGACAATTTCACATATAGCAAAAGCGATGAGGGTCACTATATTAAAATTAACGATGATGCCGATCCGGATATTTTCGTGACCGATATCAACAATCAAATCAATGGAGTTATTAAAAACGCGAAAAAAATCGACTCGGCCCAATTGGATGAGAATGGTAACGCGATAGTATTTAAGGTACAACAAGGTAAGCGTTTGTCTCCTCTGGTTGATCCTATGAAGACGATACTGGGTGATTCATTGGACATGTCGTATCAGGAGGATCAAAGTCGATATATCAGTCGAGCAAAAGTCGGTGATAATGTTGTCAACTTGGGTTTGGACTTACAGGGCGGAATGTATTTGGACATTGGCATCAAAACAGAGGAAATCTACATTTCCGTGATGGATCACCTTGTGGAAGACATTGAAGACCAATTCATTGATGATAATGTGAACTACGACAGCGTCAATCGGATCGACGTGAACAAAATCGAAGTCATCCTGGAGGCCGACGAAACTCTTGAACTCACCGGTGACAAATACAAACGATTATTAGATGCCAGTTTTGATGTGACACAAAAGGGAAATGGTTATGAAATCACATTAAAATCTGATGAGGAGCGAAGAATCAAGTCAAAATCCCTCAAACTCGCGTTGGAAGTCATCCGAAATCGCATCGATCAACTGGGTGTCAAAGAGCCGAGTGTTCAACAACAAGGAAACAACTCAATTATCGTTCAACTACCTGGCCTCAAAGATCCGGAACAAGCAAGACGCGTAATTGCTAAGGCAGCTTCACTTAAATTTATGCTGGTCGCTGAAGAGGGATCCGTGGATAATCCCGACAGAAATCAAGTGGTACTTCAACAAGAGATACGGGAACCCATTACAAAAGACTTGATCTCCTCCAAGCCGGTCTTACTTGAGAAAAAGGTTCGATTAACCGGTAAACAGGTCCGAGACAGTCGAGTTCAGTTTTCTCAAACCGGTTCCGCATCCGTTGGCTTAACCTTTGACAGTGAGGGGAAAACTGTTTTCTCCGATCTCACGAAAGTCAATATTGGCAGACAACTAGCTATCGTCTTAGATGGCGTTGTATATTCCAGTCCGGTTATTCAATCTCATATCCCCAATGGTGAAGCTGTCATTGAAGGAACCTTTTCGCCGGAGGATGCTTCGGAATTGGCGATGGTCCTAAGATCAGGCGCCCTGCCGGCACCAATATTTATTCATGAGGAGCGTACCGTTGGCGCCTCATTGGGTGAAGACTCGATTCGTCAATCCATTATCGCTTTCTGTGTCGGTTTCGCGTTGGTAATTCTATTTATGATGGTCTACTATCAAGTTTCCGGAATATTTTCGGTGTTGGCGCTTATTTTTAACATCCTTTTGATTGTGGCGGCATTGGCATATTTCGGAGCCAATCTTTCTCTACCGGGAATGGCCGGTATTATACTAACCATCGGTATGGCGGTGGACGCGAATGTCCTTATCTTCGAACGTATCCGCGAAGAGATTAATCGTAACAGCCCAATCAGAGCGGCCGTACATACCGGCTTTCAAAAAGCGACCGTCACCATCCTGGATTCAAATATCACTACCATATTGGCCGCGATTGTTCTTTTCCAATTTGGCACAGGTCCGATTAAGGGATTTTCAGTGACATTATCCATCGGAATTGCTGCCAGCATGTTTACCAGTATTATAGTGGGCCGTTTCCTATTTGAGTTGGTATATTTACGAAAAACACGACTAGATAAAATTTCCATTTAAACGCGAATAACACGATGAAGATATTTGAAACCGTTCCTCAGATTGACTTTATGGGGAAAAAGAAACTCGCTTTTATTATCACAGCGATCCTAATTTCTGTCAGTATTATTAGCGTATTCGTAAAAGGCATTAATTATGGAATTGATTTTAGTGGGGGAACACAAATTCAAATTAAATTTAATCAGACACCATCTTTGGAAAAGCTGAGAAACGCGTTCAAAGAAAGTCTAAAAACTGAAATCAATATCATCGTCTTCGGCGATGCTGAGAACAATGAGTTTTTGATCACTTTAGAGCAAGACTCTATCAGGAACAGCGCCGGTGAGTTCAATACGAAAGTGGGAAATATAATTCGCGAAATATATCCTGAATTCGACATCGCGGATGGCATTAGACGCGTCGAAACAGTCGGCCCTAAAGTGGGTGGCGAGTTAAAAGCCAGATCCCAGTGGGCCGCGACCTACGCTCTTATCGGAATCCTTATCTATATTGGTATTCGTTTTAAATTTCGATATGGCATTGGGGCGGTTGTCGCGATTTTCCACGATGTCATTATAACAATGGGAGTTTTTATTCTATTTCAGAAGGAATTCACATTGACTATTGTAGCGGCGATTTTGACCATCATCGGATATTCATTGAATGATACCATCGTCGTGTTTGATCGGGTTCGAGAAAACTTGGCCAAATATCCCAAACGGAATTTGGAGGACATCATCAATCTCAGTATCAACGAAAGTTTAAGTCGCACCATATTGACCTCGCTGACCACATTTTTGGTCGTGTTCGCTCTATTTATGCTTGGCGGTAGTATTATCCATGATTTCAGCTTTACGATGTTAATTGGGTTGGTTGTGGGAACCTACTCTTCTATATTTGTAGCTAGCCCGGTTGTAATGGCAATGGATCCGGTGACTATCCAAAAGTTTAAAAAGTAAGAAAATCTGTAACGGGATCAATATAAGGCAATGTTCTTTACACCCACAAAGTTCATTGCCTTATTTTTTTGTTTATGTACTAAGCCGCTTAACACAGATCTCATCAAAACCCACATAAGCAATTGATAAAACGCGCTCATTGTTTTCCATAATTTGACTATGACGCCAAAAAATTACATCAGCTTTTTTAAATCGAACATCACGAAACGTGTTCTGAAATTGTTCGCTTCCGAGTTTGAACAACCGCGAGTCGATCCGACAATATTCAAATTCGAGACACCTCCCGACGAAAAAATGGGGCATTTGGCGTTTGCCTGTTTTCCTTTGGCGAAAATCGCTTGCGCGGGACCTCAACAAATTGCTGACATATTGGCCCGGCAATGGGGGGGGAGTGACTATTTTCAAAAAATTGTTTCCGCCGGGCCCTATTTAAATTTTTTCTTTTCGCCCGAATTCTTAACATCAGAATTGTTAACTACTTGCATTAATGATGCGCGATATGGTGAGTCGGATCAGGGCAGTGAAAAAACGATAATGGTGGAATATTCATCACCCAATACCAATAAACCAATGCATCTGGGCCATTGTCGAAACAATTTACTGGGTATTTCCCTCTCCAATTTACTGGAAAACACCGGTTATCGGGTAATCAAGGCCAACTTGATCAATGATCGCGGTATTCATATTTGCAAGTCGATGTACGCCTATCAGCGATGGGGCAACGGTGAAACTCCTGAAAGTACCGGAATTAAAGGTGATAAGCTCGTCGGAAAATACTACGTGCTGTATGATCAAAAAGAGAAAGCACATCCGGACATTCTCAAAGAAGTGCAACAAATGCTCAGGGATTGGGAAAATGGAGATTCTGAGGTGAGAGCGTTATGGCAAAAAATGAACGGATGGGTGTTGGATGGATTTTACCAAAGTTATGATCGCATGGGCGCCACATTCGATAAAATTTACCGAGAAAGTGAAACCTATCAAGGCGGAAAGGAAGTTGTGTATAAGGCACTGGAAGCCGGAACCTGTGAACGGGAAGCCAATGGCGCCATTTCAATTGACCTGGAAGCCAATAAACTGGGGAAAAAGATCCTATTACGGGGTGACCGCACGGCGATGTATATTACCCAGGATATAAACACCACCATCACCAAATTTACGGATTATAAACTGAATGGGAGTCTGTTTGTTGTTGCCGATGAGCAGAACAACCATTTTAGAGTCCTGTTTAAAATTCTTGAAAAATTTGGCTATGATTGGGCCAAGTGCTGTGAGCATGTGAGTTACGGGATGATCACTTTACCCGAGGGCAAAATGAAGTCTCGAGAAGGTACTGTGGTTGATTTGGATGATTTGATGGACAAAATGAAAACAATGGCAAAGGAAGAACTTGAAAGTCGATATCACAACAATAATATCACTGAAGAAATTGATATCGAGGAAACGGCTGAAGCTATCAGCCAATCCGCTATCAAGTTTTATATCTTAAAAACAAACGCGAGCAAAGAGATCAGTTTTAATCGCGAAGAATCACTTTCTTTTGATGGTGCTACAGGTCCTTATCTGCAATATACCCATGCTCGCATCAGTAGCTTGCTCAAAAAGCTTGATTTTAGAATTCAGGACACAGTGGCAGAGGACTATCATTGGCAAGAGGAAGAAATTAAGTTAATGGTGCTGCTATCTCGCTTTCCTGACGCGGTCTTGCAAAGCATCAATGATCGAAATCCCGCGGTAATTTGCTCTTTTGTGTATGATCTATGCCGATCATACAATAAGTTTTACCACGAACATCCGATATTAAAAGCCGATCAAACGACTGAGCGTAACTTTAGAGTTATGATCTCCCAGGCCACTCAAAAAGTACTGGCAAAAGCCCTTAATATACTAAGTATCAAGCCACTTGAAAGAATGTAACCAACTCACAGGAGGAATAATGAGTAGTGAAGTCACAATGGATAAGATTATTTCATTGGCCAAAAGACGCGGTTTTGTCTTTCCCGGTTCGGACATCTACGGAGGACTGGCTAACTCCTGGGATTACGGA
Organism: uncultured Pseudomonadota bacterium; assembly: GCA_964549175.1. Lineage (GTDB taxonomy): Bacteria > SAR324 > SAR324 > XYD2-FULL-50-16 > XYD2-FULL-50-16 > CAZJUM01. Next base: position 10,004 of record CAZJUM010000014.1, read on the forward strand.
TCATTGGGAGTCGAGTTGAAAAACAATATAAAGAGGATATGGTGGAAAACCTTTGTCCAAAACCGTCAAGATGTTGTCGGACTCGACAGTGCTATTATGATGAATCCAGCCGTATGGGAAGCGTCCGGCCATGTCTCTGGTTTTTCTGATCCCCTAATGGATTGCAAGTCTTGTAAAACAAGACATCGCGCTGATAAACGAATTGAAGAGACCCTTTTTGAAAAAGGAGAACCCGCTCAATTGGTCGAGGGATTGCCGCCTGCGGAATTAAAGCGGAAAGTGATCGAATTGGGTATCCAATGTCCGAATTGCGGGAGTAAAGATTTTACGGAAATTCGATCTTTCAACTTAATGTTCAAAACCCATCAGGGAGTGACTGAAGACAGCACGGCACTGGTGTATTTAAGGCCTGAAACGGCCCAGGGAATTTTTGTGAATTTTAAAAATATCCAAGTCAGCAGTCGTAAAAAAATCCCCTTTGGGATTGCCCAAATCGGTAAATCGTTCAGAAATGAAATCACTCCCGGGAATTTTATTTTTCGTACCCGTGAGTTTGAACAAATGGAAATGGAATACTTCTGCCATCCCGATGAATCGGGTAAGTACTTTGAATATTGGAAGGATTTTTGTTACAAATGGGTAAAAGAGTATGGCCTTAAAGAAGAATCCATCCGCCTCCGTGATCACGCGCCCGCGGAACTCTCACATTATTCTACTGCCACTTGTGATATAGAGTTTAAATTCCCGTTTGGTTGGGGAGAACTTTGGGGTGTGGCGCATCGAGGTGATTTTGATTTAACTCAGCATCAGAAATTCTCAAAGAAAGACCTGCGATACCAGGACCCAACCACCAATAAGAAATACCTGCCTCACGTCATCGAACCCGCGTTGGGTGTCGATCGTATTACATTGGCTTTCATTGTTGATGCCTATGAAGAGGAAGAACTGGAAGGCGGTGATTTTCGAGTGCTCTTAAAACTCGATAAGCGGCTGGCACCGATTCAAGCAGCCGTATTACCACTATCGAAAAAACTAGCGGAACCATCCAAAGCCGTATTTGATAAAATCGCTCAATTCTTTGTTTCTGACTATGATGAATCCCAAAGCATCGGCAAGCGATATCGTCGTCAGGATGAAATCGGGACACCCTTCTGTGTGACAATTGATTTTGATACGGCAGAAGACCAAAAAGTGACGGTTAGAGAGCGGGATACCATGAGTCAGGAGCGAGTGGCTATTGGCCAGTTGGTTTCGTATCTATCAGAGAAAATGATCTAGGGATTTTAGCTTAAAGATCAGTGAGAGAATATTGAGCAAAACCTTTTCTCACTGATTTGATCTTACCCCCACATGGTTTTAATTATGCCAGATTCATATCGTGAGCTAGAGGAAGGAACGACACTATCTTTGGATTTTACAAAGATGGAAAAGGTAGTTCAATGCGGACAGGATCTAATACCGGCGATTGCTCAAGACATAGATTCCAAGAGGGTATTGATGGTAGGCTATATCAATCAAAAAGCCTTGAGGCACGCGTTGAACAATAAAGTCGCGACTTTTTGGAGCAGTTCACGCAATGAGTTGTGGATCAAGGGAGCTACATCCGGAGAATATCTGGAACTGATTGAGACTCGAGTCAATTGTGAACAGAATTCCGTTCTTTACCTGGTCCGCATAACTTCAACCGGTGCATGTCATACCAATGACTCCAAAGGAAAACCCAGAGAAAGCTGCTACTATCGAAAAATCACAGAAGAAAAGAAGCTGGAAATGATTTGATTACTCACCCACTGAGGTTGCAATACGGATTATTATTTGTTTAACCCGCTCAATGAAAAAGCTCGGTGCGAAAAACGCACTCAGTCAACCCTATCCTGGTAGAGTGGATTAAAACATATACATAAATGTTAACATTGTCATTGTGGCAGACCAGGTATATTTGTAGTCCCACCACCCGTAATCATAACCCATGTATTCCTCGTAAGTTGCTTCCCCTGACATTGTATAATAACTCAAGTAAAGACTGAGAGACTTCCATGAGTAACCTATTTTCAAAGAAAATGAGTATCCGGTACCTGGCGTGGATTGGTCCGAATATCCCTGGCAGTTGATTTCGGTAGTGAAAATTCCCACCCCGAATCCAAGTCGTAAATCATTCAAGGACGCAGACATAGTATCAAGCTCAAAACCAGTATGTTGAAAATAGAGATCAGTATAACTCCCGGCAATCTTAAATTCTTGATAAACAGAAATAAAGGAAAGTCCGCTTGATCCACCCTCTCCGTCTCGAAATCCCCAACGCAATCCATATCCTCTGGGTTCATTTTGGGCTTCAACCTCATATTCAAATGTTCCGTCCACTCTAAGTTCTTTCACATCATACCCCATGATGAGACTAATACTAATCTCACTGTCAGGCATCGACTTTGGCCGACTTGGTGACAGGGGTGCAGTTCTTGCCACCGGCCTTCGTATATGAACAGGAACTACGGGAGCCGTTCGAATCTCTTTTTCCAGTGCCAGCAACTTGCTCACTAGCGTGGTCATTCCTTTCCCCAAAAGCTCAAAATATCTACCCTCGGATCGAATAGATTCCGTCCGAATTGTTTTTTGTTCATTTACCTCGAGAAGTGAAGCATTCACCAACCAGTACTTTCCCGCAATCCGTTTGGCTGATCCAATAATCGCGCGATCAGCTTTTAGCATGGTGGCGACTTCGACGGCACAGGAAAACTGTGTACATTCACTCGCTTTGTAATTCAGCCTTCTTAACGCTTCTTCCAGTTCATTCTGTTCAATCAAAGAAAACTTACCACTTCGCAATACTTCTTCCTGCATTCTGGTGGTTAATCCGGATACTTCTTCTCGAATTGAGCTTGGTGACTCCAAATTAAATACGACCAAAACATCTTTATCACCTGATGTCTCCTTTTTTCTGGTCAGTAATTTGACATTGGCAATTTTGCCGGCCAATTCCTTAAAGGCACTGTCCATCTTATTGATATCACCATCGTGATTTACCGTAGCGGCACGCACAATGCTCCCATCATTAATATCGATCAACTTACCGGACAAAAAATAACTGCCTTTGCTTCTTTCGATCAAACTGGTTGAAATAACACGATCAACCCCGAGTTGCTGTCCGATAATGGTCGCGCATTCGTCTCGTGTGCACCCTGAAGCCTTCTGGATTGCATCCGGAGACATTTTATCAACTTCGGCACTGCTTGCTAAATCAAAAGTTCCTATATTATTGAGCGCACTGCGGAATATCTCACTATATATCTTTTTTTGGCTATTCGATAAAATTTTAGCCTCTAAATCCAAAATCGCTACCAGGGTTTTCTCCCGCGCCCCTCCCAGAAAAAAATCGACTCTGGTTTGTGCTATTAGCTCACCGTCCTGAAGCCCTTTGAGTATTTGCACATGCAGTTCAACGGTATTCCCTTTTTTATTGTAAGTACCATTGACAAACATCGAACCTCGCGAAGAAACACCAGAAGTGCTCTCGGATAATAAGATCTTTTTCATTTCCGGAAATCGTTTGTCCAAAGCAAAATAAAATACCGTTTCTATTTCAGAGGAGAGTTCATCGCGCGTCATTGTATGCAAGTTCACAAAATTGATCACAAACCGTTCTCCTTCTCGATTTTTCCTAATATGGTCAGCAACACTATCAATGGATAGATTAATGGCGTCTTCCATAGTCAGAGCCATTATGGAGGTCGATCCGAAAGCCATTATCAATCCAATCGCGAGAAACAGCCATATTTTTTTGCGCACTATTTTGTTTGCTTTCATATCCGCACTCCTTCGATTGAGCATAATATAGGTTTTGAATTCGTAGTTGAAATTAGATCCTACCGCGGCAATAGTTCATTAATTACTGAGGTTATCTGTGTTTCAAAGTCCTCCCGGAATCCGACAATAACATTTGATACTCGATGATTGGTGTCGATAATTACAATTCTGGGCAAACTAAGGACCTGATACTCGTTCACAGCATGGTATTGATTGGGAATCATCATCGGGACCTCGATGTTATGCCTAATAATAAAGCGTCTGAGCGTGGAAAGAGGGGTTTGAGCATCGACATTGACATAAAGTAGTTTCACATTATGCTCTCGAAACTTATCCGCAATTGTATTAAATGTCGGAATCTCTCGGATACAAGGGACACAGTATGTGGCGAAAAAATTTATCACAACAATATTCCGCTTTACCCTCCAAACATATTGTCCATTCTCTGTTTTGTATTCTCCGTCGGAATCTTTTTCACGGTACACATTTTTCATCAAGGATGATAGCTTTAGCAGACTTAAGTCCTTGGCATTTTTGCCATTGATTGGTGGTGCTTTCTCCCCAATCAAGGTATCAACAAACAAGGTTTGTGAATACACTGTGCATAATAAAAAAAAATAAATAATGAATGGATTCGCTTTCACGGTATGTTTTGATAAATTTTTAAACGAAAATCCGAGAGTTTATCTCTCAGACCTTTTCTAAACAAGGTGTTGGCAATGGTTTTATGTCGTTCAGGAAAAACTGTTCAACGCGTTATTTATCGAATTGACGAAAAACCTCAAATATCTTTGGCTGGTTTTTAGAAAAAACACTGAAATACTCAAACCCGGCACCAGTAACACGCTCATATTAAGATACTTTGGCTTTTGTTGATTAATCGGAAGTGTATCGAACAGGGGAGTTGTTGGCAAGAAAACAAAAACATCGACACTTATAGTTCTCTTGACGAAAACCATTGCGGAAGCCATTGTTGATTTTTATTACGGGTCGAAGAAAACTGTTTGATTTGTCTTTTTTCGAGGGAATCAATCATCAATCCAAGGAGTATTATGAAAAAACTGTTTCTCTTAATTTTGTCTTTGTTGGTATTGGGTGCCAACTTAGGTCTCGCCACAACCCCCAAAAACACCCTTGTGATGGCGTGGGCCTTTGATGATATCATTACGCTTGATCCGGCGGAAATCTTTGAGATTTCAGGTGCCGAATATGCTGCCAACACCTATGATCGGCTGATCGGCTATGACCTTGACAATGTCAGTCAGATTCACGGCGTGATTGCTGAAAACTGGAAAATCGGAGCTGACGGGAAAACCTACACCTTCAATATCCGTAAGGGCATCAAATTTTCGTCCGGCAATCAGCTAACCGCCGAGGATGTGGAATTTTCCCTGCGACGAACTATCATTTTAGACAAAACCCCGGCATTTATTTTAACCCAGTTCGGAATCAATCAAAACAATGTTAAGGATATGATCCGGGCAACTGGTCGCTTCACGCTTCAACTTAAAGTGGATAAGGCATATGCCCCCACTTTTTTATTGTACTGTCTTACCTCGACTCTGGGGTCGATTGTGGATAAAAAAGAGGTGCTGAGCCATGAGAAGAACAACGACCTGGGATATGAATGGCTAAAAACACACTACGCCGGTTCCGGTCCTTACACCTTGCGATCCTGGAAACCATCCGAATTGCTCATGATGGACCGCAATGACGCTTATTGGGGCAAAAAGCCAGTGATGAAGCGTATTATTATTCGTCATATTCCTGAATCCGCTACTCAACGTTTGTTATTGGAAAAAGGGGATATTGATATTGCTCGCAATCTTCAACCGGACGATGTCAAAGGGCTTCGGAACAATCCCAATGTGAAGATCAGATCAAAAGCCAAAGGGGCCATTTCTTACCTGGGACTCAATCAAAAGAACCAATACTTGAAAATTCCTCAAGTCAGGCAAGCGCTAAAATACCTGATTGATTATGAAGGGATCGCATCAACTATATTGGACGGACAGGCTACAATTCACCAGGCATTCTTACCCAAAGGTTTCTTGGGAGCTCTCAATGAGACCCCTTTCTCTTTGAATGTACCACGGGCAAAAGCTCTATTGCGAGAGGTCGGACTGGAAGATGGATTTAATGTAACCATGGACACTCGGAACTCCGAGCCAACCACCAGTATGGCATTGTCTATTCAAGCGACTTTCGCGAAAGCCAATATTAATTTGGAAATTATTCCGGGTGAAGGTAAGCAAACCTTAACCAAATATCGAGCCCGAAATCATGATATTTATATCGGTCGCTGGGGTCCCGACTACATGGATCCCCACACCAATGCCGATACATTTGCCAGAAATCCCAACAACGCTGACAACGCCAAATCCAAACCACTCGCTTGGAGAAATGCCTGGGATATCCCCGAGATGACAACCATCGCCGACGCCGCGGTGTTGGAACCGGACGGACAAAAGCGAGCCAAAATGTATGAAGAGCTGCAACGACTTCATCAGTTGAGTTCCCCGTTTGTCATCATGTTTCAAAATATTGAGGTAGTTGGCGAACGGAAAAATGTGAATGGTTTCATTTTGGGACCGAGTTTTGACAGTAATTTCTATCAGTACATCACTAAGTGACAATCCCTTTCCGTGGTTGCTGCCAGGGGACATCAATCCTTCTATACATCCGATGTCCCCTTCCTGCTCATGATTTAATAAATGTTCTATGGCGTCACGTTTTTTCAAATCCAAACGTCTGCTCAAGACTTTTCAGGGATTAGCTCGCTTATCGGTGGTGGTGGCAATCACTTTTTTGGGACTCCTTTTGGTAACATTTCTGATCGGACGTGTGGTTCCCATCGATCCGGTTCTCGCGGTTGTCGGAGATAAGGCATCAGCGGAGGTTTATGAAAAAGCGCGAATCGAACTGGGACTGCATTTGCCACTTTACAAGCAATTTTTGATATACATCTCGAAAATCCTCAGAGGGGACTTAGGTCGTTCCATTCTGACGGCTAATTTGGTGATTGATGATATTATCCGCGTTTTTCCGGCTACTTTTGAGTTGGCGACCATCGCGACAGTGATCGGAGTTATTTTGGGAATTCCCCTGGGAGTGATCTCAGCGGTTCGTCGTGGCAGTTGGATCGATCAACTTACCCGTGTCTGTGGCCTGTTTGGATATTCATTACCCATCTTTTGGTTGGGGCTGATGGGGCTGGTCATTTTTTACGCCCATTTAGATCTGTTGCCCGGACCGGGGCGAGTTGATGTTTTCTATGAAGGCATTGTTGACCCGATTACCGGAGTAATATTGATCGATACCGCCATCACGGGGGAGTGGGAAATTTTTTATAGCGCCCTCAGTCATATCATTTTACCGTCATGCCTACTGGCTTATTTTAGTTTGGCTTACATCAGTCGCATGACACGTTCGTTTATGTTGGAACAACTTCAACAAGAATATATCCTAACGGCTCGGGTCAAAGGTATCCCTGAATGGAAGGTGATTTGGAAACACGCTCTCGGCAATTGTGCCATTCCGTTAATTACAGTTGTCGCGTTAAGTTTTGCCAGTTTATTGGAAGGCTCGGTCCTTACCGAAACCGTTTTTGCCTGGCCGGGGCTTGGACTATATTTGACTCGATCCTTGTTAAATGCCGATATGAACGCCGTTTTGGGTAGCACCTTAGTCGTGGGAACCATATTTTTAGCATTCAATCTCTTTTCCGATTTTCTCTACCAGGTTTTTGATCCGCGAGCGGGGTAACTGATAATGAATCTTGCTTTTTCAAAAACAGCCAACTCGATCAAAACCTGGTTTCTGGACGATACTCCCAAATCTTCCTGCCAGGCGTGGTTCGGTCGGTTATATGTGGGATTGAGAACCTTTGCCGGTAATCAATTGGCCATGCTGGGATTATTGATTGTTGTGGGGTTGATATTGCTCGCACTATTTGCCCCCTTTATCGCGCGGTTTGATCCTTTGGCTTCGGATCTTAAAAACAGACTGCAACCATTTTCGACCACCCATTGGTTCGGGACCGACGAAATGGGTCGGGATATCTTTAGTCGCATCGTTTACGGATCACGCTTGAGTTTATATGTTATCGGGTTGGTCGCCATTATCGCGGCTCCGATAGGGATTATGACGGGGATGGTATCGGGTTATTTCGGCGGAAAAGTCGATATTATTCTAATGAGGATCACCGATATCTTCTTAGCCTTCCCCAAACTGATCTTGGCTTTGGCATTTGTGGCCGCGTTGGGTCCGGGTATTGAGAATGCCATTATCGCCATCTCGATCACCTCTTGGCCACCCTATGCCAGAATAGCCCGCGCGGAAACCATCACTATCCGTGACAGCGATTTCATCAACGCTATTATGCTGCAAGGTGCCAGCCCTTTTAGAATCATTAGCAGACATATTATGCCGCTTTGTATGTCTTCGTTAATCGTCCGAGTCACCTTGGATATGGCGGGCATTATCTTAACCGCGGCCGGTTTAGGATTCTTGGGCCTCGGAGCCCAACCGCCCTCACCGGAATGGGGAGCCATGACTTCCAGCGGACGTGCCTATATTTTAGATCATTGGTGGTTAATCTCCGTGCCAGGGACAGCTATTTTCATCGTTAGCCTGGCTTTCAATCTTTTGGGTGACGGATTGCGAGAAGTTCTTGATCCCAAGAGTGAGAATTAAATATGAGTAAAATCGTTCCGCTAGATCCCATGATAAAACCATTACTGGAAATCGAGAATCTTAATATTCATTTTCCTACACCTCAAGGAGATATTCAAGCCCTTTTGGGGATTAGCTTTTCCATGGGAAGACAGAAATTGGGGATTGTAGGAGAATCAGGCTCCGGAAAATCAATCACAGGTCGGTCGATTCTTAAACTTCTGCCGTCCTACGCAAAAGTTACTGCCGACAAAATGTGCTATGACGGGCAGAACTTATTAAATACCACGGAAAAAGAGATGCGGAGCATTCGCGGGAAACAAATCTCAATGATCATGCAAGATCCCAAATATTCGCTTAATCCCGTGATGAAGGTAGGCGATCAGATAAGTGAAGCCTATCAAACACATGCTAAAGTCACACAAAAGGAGGCCAGGAATCGCAGTATTAAAATGCTCGAAGCGGTGAAAATCAGAAATCCGAAGCGTGTCTATGACCTTTATCCCCATGAAGTGTCTGGCGGTATGGGCCAGCGTATCATGATCGCTATGATGCTAACTCCCGAACCCTCCCTATTGATCGCGGATGAACCGACATCCGCCCTGGATGTAACCGTTCAACTTCAAGTGATGGCGATATTGGATGATTTGGTGACGGAACGCGGCATGGGACTCATCTTCATCAGTCACGATCTTAACCTTGTCGCGTCATTTTGTGATCAGGTGATCATCATGTATGGGGCGCGCATCATGGAAAATTGCCAAGCCAATGAGCTGCACCAGTCAAAACATCCTTACACCAAAGGGTTGTTGAGTTGTCTTCCCGACATTAAGGGATCCGAGAAATATCTTCCGACACTGTCGCGCGATGATGCCTGGCTGGAGGATCACTATGTTAGTGATTAATGAGCTAAATGTTACATTCGGTAACGATCAACAAGCGGTCCGTGCCGTCCGAGATGTTAACATCAAAGTGAAAAAAGGCGAGAGTTTTGGTTTGGTAGGTGAATCCGGGTCCGGTAAATCTACTGTATTAGCCTGTATTTCGGGGCTGAATAAAACCTGGACCGGTGAAATTGTGGTCGATGGTGTTGTCCAGAGTCACCAACGTCCAAAATCGTTCTTTCGCCAAATTCAAATGGTATTTCAAGATCCGTATGGGTCTCTGCATCCTCGACATACCATTGATCGGACATTAAAAGAACCCATTGCCATTCACAAATTAGGCGATGTCAACAAACGCATCGAACGCGTTCTGGATGAGGTCGGTCTGGGAAATACCTTTCGATTTCGTTTTCCGCACCAGTTGTCTGGTGGCCAGAGACAACGGATAGCCATTGCCAGGACCTTAATTTTGGAACCCAAGATATTACTATTGGACGAACCGACATCCGCTCTGGACGTTTCGATTCAAGCAGAAATTCTGAACCTATTAAAGAAAATTCAAGAGGAACGTCAGCTCAGCTATTTATTGGTAAGTCATGATCTGGCCGTGGTATCACACATGTGTGACCAAATTGCCATCATGAATCACGGGCAGATTATTGAAAAGGCAAACAAGGATCAACTGCGACAGAAAACGCTAAACCATGCTTACTCAAAACAGCTATTGGCAGCCGCCAAGGGATTTGACCGACAGGTCATCAATGAATTTAAGGAGTTTTTACCAGTCAATTAAAACAAGGAATAGGAATGGAATATAAACTAATCAATGTCAGTGTCGCCAATTTATATCGTGAACCGACTTTTAATAGTGAAATAACAACCCAGGCGCTGTTAGGTGAGGAAGTAGAGCTTTTAGATCGTCAGAACGGCTTTTCATTAATTCGACTACCGGACAACTATCAGAACTGGATTAATGATTCTCAATTATGTAATCCGCGCTCTTTCCCTGAGCGCCGCGTCACCGTCAGAAGTCATCATCTACTGATCTACTCTGAACCGGATACCAGGTCTCAGAAGCTCAGAGATGTGACCATTGGCAGAAGATTACCGTGTATTGACGAACAAGGCGGCTGGCTTCAGGTTGTGATGCCGAATGGGGAAATCGGTTGGGCGGAGAACAAACATTTCGGTGAATTTCCTCCATTGAGTCGAAAGTCGGTCATTGAATTAGCCAGGGAGTTCATAGGCTATCCTTATTACTGGGGGGGTAAATCTCCCAAAGGATTGGATTGTTCCGGATTTACACAACTTTTGTTTAGCTTGTTGGGAAAATCCATTTCAAGAGACGCTTGGATGCAATATCGGGATAGTTCATTTGTATCAGATGACTACTCGAAAGCCCAAGCCGGCGATTTATACTTTTTCGGAAAAAACAAAGAAAATGTAGATCATATCGGCATCGCGCTGGGAGACGCTAAAATGGTTCATGCCACCGGAATGATTCAGATTAATAGCCTGAATTCAGAGGATTCCGGTTTTAGTCCGAAAAGCAAAGATAAATTTTTGTCAGTCAAAACATACTTCGAGTGTCAAATCTAAATTTTTACAGAAAGATAGAGTCAGATCATATGCGACAATGAGTATACGAGCAATCAATGCGGACCGGTTTTGAGTCATAAAAGCGGTCCTCGGCAACTACTCACCCCCCTCTCTTTAAAATCCCAGGCCCAGTGAAAAAACAATCAACCAATGACTAAATTCTATTTTTTTCCCAGCGACACCGCGGTCCTCCAGTTCTCCCCTGATATAAGTAATTTTCGCGTCTATGGCCATAAATTTCTCTCCCCCCAAAAAGCCAAAGGATAAAGCGTAAATCGGAATTTTGGTTTTTTCCGTATCGTTTTCCGTTTGTATTTCGTTATCCACAGCCGAATAGCGGGTTTCATTTAAGGTGATCTCCGTGTCATTATAACCTATCGCCATATATGCCGCCAAGAAATCAAATGGACCTTGAGTTCCCCCCCCCGAAAGCCTTTTACTCTCGATCACGTAAACCAAAGAAGACATTTCATAATCGCCTGAAATTGTGTACACCGAAACATTATCCGAATCACGCACCACTTCTTTATCTTCCTCAAATTGAAAATCCGGGATTAGCGAATAACGTAATCCTAACACCTGCATGTAGATAAACGTCAGATCATAAACCGGCAGATATTCCTTTGTTAGTTCATATCCCGCTGTGGCGGTAATAATATATGAGGATTGAGCATGGCTTCCGCTTTCAAAAAAATAAAAATATATCATCAAAAAAAATACGATAGAGCATGCTATTTGTTTTATTGTCGCTATATTATTCTTCTTCAATTTCCCGCAGTTCATAGGGTTGTCTTCAAGTGGATTAAGCGAATAAGCTTGAAATCAATTTACCGATCAAGCCATGGTTTCTTAAGTCAACATTTTCAAAATCAATATGGTCGTTCCGAAGTAGCTAAGCAACCCTAAATTATCGATGGTGGTTGACACAAACGGCCCTGTCGCAACTGCCGGATCAATGTGAAGTCGTTGAAACACAATGGGCATTAATGACCCAACGGCCGCGGCAATCATTATTGATGAAAGCATCCCCACAGCGACACTCACACCAATAACGGAGAAATCTTGAAACTGAAACGCGGAAACCAATCCCAGCAAAATTCCGAAAAACAATCCCAATAAGATACCGATAGAAACTTCTTTGAACAAAACTTCCCACAACTTCGTGACCATAATTTTACCGGTAGCCAACCCTCGTACTACAATTGTTGAGGATTGTGAGGCAATATTTCCCCCCATGCCGGCAATAATCGTAATAAACGCCATCAATTCAATATGAGAGATCTTCGCGGCGAAAAACAAATTGGATTGAATGGTTAGCATACCACCAAAAAAAGAGACCAATAGCCAAGGCATTCTTCTGATAAACCCTTTATATGGTGACTGCAAAGAAAACTCCTCTTCGGTGGTACCTGCCAATTTCATGATATCCTCTGTCGCTTCCGAGCGAATCACATCAATCACGTCATCTACGGTAACAATTCCAACCAGCTTGTTTTTTTCATCCACAACAGGAACCGCCATAAGATTATATCTCTCCACAACCGATGCCACTTTTTCCTGATCCATCAAAACCGGAATGGATATTATTTCGGTCCGCATGATATTTTTCATGGCCATATGATTGGGTTTGGTGAGCAAATCCCTGAGAGATGCCACTCCAATCAAATGCTGATAGTCATCAATGATGTAAATATAATAGATAAGCTCGGCATCATGATGAGAGTCTTTTAACGCGCTAAAGGCCTCAAGGATCGTTTTATCTTTATGTATACTGAAAAACTCAGTGGTCATGATCCGTCCTGCCACCTCATCCTCATATTGCAGCAATGTGACGGCTTCTTTGGAGTCTTCCGCCTTCATATTGGAAAAAATCCAATCCGCCAAAGACTCAGGCAAGGTTGATATGATTTTTACTGAGTTATCCGGATCCAGTCGCGAAAACAAAGGCGCGATTTGGGATTTATTCAAAGCGCTTATCAATTTAACAATCGACTCATCGCTTAGTTCAGGTAAAATTTCATGTAAATCCGGTAGGTCTTTAATTTCTTTTAAAAAAGACTCGCGATAATCATCATCGATATGGGATGCAAGATATGCGATATCCGTTGAAAATAGCTCGGACAGATAATCTCGCATGGCTTTAAAATCTTTCTTGTCAATTAATCGCTCAATGACATCGACACTCTTTCCGTAATCTCTTAACATCTTTCACACTTAATAAAGGAGTTATAGTTGATTCTTGTGTTTGAGAGTGAAGTGGCGTACCCCTTTGTT
>CAZJUM010000015.1:0-22699 GCA_964549175.1 uncultured Pseudomonadota bacterium
TAAGCTTTATTACCATACTTCTCAGTTTTAGAGGTACACAAAAATTTATATCGAATTCAGGTTATAATATAAAAAGGTATTGAACCTAGGAGATTAAAGATGTGGGATAAAGATAAATCAAAAGCAATAGAATCGGCTCTTTCGCAAATTGATCGACAGTTTGGAAAGGGATCCATTATGAGAATGGACGACAAATCTGTGCAAAATATACCGGTTGTACCATCAGGTGTATTGGGTCTTGACGTCGCGCTGGGTGCCGGAGGTTTTCCCTATGGTCGTATTATCGAAATATTCGGACCGGAGTCATCAGGGAAAACAACCTTAGCTCTCCACGTGGTTGCTGAAGTGCAAAAAAGTGGAGGAATTGCCGCCTTTGTCGATGCTGAACACGCGCTGGATGCACATTATGCCAGAAGGTTGGGTGTTAATATTGAAGACTTGCTAATCTCCCAACCCGATTTCGGAGAGCAAGCGCTGGAAATCACTGATATTCTGGTGCGAAGTGGCGGCATCGACATCATCGTAATTGACTCAGTGGCGGCATTGGTCCCCAGAGCTGAAATAAATGGTGAAATGGGAGATACCCATGTGGGATTGCAGGCGCGACTGATGTCTCAGGCTCTGCGAAAACTAACAGGTACATTGTCTCGATCAAATTGTATGATCATTTTTATCAATCAGTTACGGATGAAAATTGGGGTAATGTACGGCAATCCCGAAACCACCACCGGTGGCAATGCCCTAAAATTTTACTCTTCTATTCGCTTGGATATCCGAAAAATCAACACCATCAAACAGGGTGATCATATTTTAGGTAATCGAACCCGGGTTAAAGTAGTGAAAAATAAAATAGCGCCGCCATTCAAAACCATTGAATTTGATATTATGTTTGGCGAGGGGATTTCCAAGTTGGGATCTTTAATTGATTTGGCTACCGAAGGCGCGATCATTAAAAAAAGCGGCAGTTGGTACTCATATAATGATGAACGCTTAGGACAGGGTCGTGAGAATGCTAAAGTGTATCTCTCTGAAAATGCAGAAGTTGTTGAAAAAATAGAGCAAGATGTGAGAGTCCATTTCGGACTTGTCGATGCGCCCTCCGAAGTCCCCCCAGAAAAAGCATAAACTTGTCGATCGGAAAGATTTTAGTATTTTTAGCACTCATTTAGGGCGAGTGCTAAAAATATTTTTCTTCTTTATTTCAATGGTATATCCTTCATTTAGTGTCAGTTTTACCAGTTATTTGAGATATTTTTTATAAATAATACTTGATCTTCCTAAAAAGTGTGTTTACTATGAATAATTATTAGCACTCAACTTGGTCGAGTGCTAATAATTTCTGTCTAAATGAGTTTACCAGTTGACTTGGTAAATTCGTAGATATTTTATTCGTTGGTTAATTGAAACAATAAACTCTAATTAAGGATTTAAAACATGAACCTGAGACCATTACATGACAGAGTGATTGTTGCTCGAAAAGATGCGGAGACAGCTACCGCAAGTGGGATTATCATTCCGGATTCCGCGAAAGAAAAGCCTCAAGAGGGTAAAGTGATTGCTGTTGGTCGCGGCATTAAGAAAGATGATGGCACGGTGTTTCCTTTGGATGTCAAAGTGAATGATCGTGTATTATTTGGCAAATATGCCGGCACAGAAATCACATTGGATGGGGAAGAATACTTGATGATGAAAGAGGACGATATTCTGGCTATTCTTGATTAGTAAGAATTTAACCGAAGATGATCGAAGTATTTAAAACTAAGGTATTATTAATTAACTAAACAGGAAAAAAAATGGCAAAACGAATTGTATTTGGCGAAGAGAATCGCAAAGAAATGCTGGCAGGAATTAACAAACTGGCAGATGTCGTTAAAATAACCCTTGGTCCTAAAGGACGTAATGTTCTGATTGAAAAATCATTTGGTGCTCCTTTGATCACTAAAGACGGTGTAACCGTTGCCAAGGAAATAGAATTGGAAGATAAGATCGAGAACATGGGCGCTCAGATGGTTCGTGAAGTTGCCAGCAAGACTTCAGATATTGCTGGTGATGGGACAACAACAGCGACTGTATTGGCTCAAGCTATTTACAGAGGAGGCGTCAAGAATGTTGCTGCCGGTGCCAATCCAATGGATCTCAAGCGTGGGATTGAAGCTGCTGTTACGGCGGCTGTTGAAGAATTGGCAAAGAACTCAAAAACTGTTTCTGACAGTAAAGAAATTGCTCAAGTTGGGACGATTTCCGCTAACAGCGATGAAACTATCGGAAGTATTATTGCTGAAGCAATGGATAAAGTTGGAAAAGATGGTGTGATCACAGTTGAGGAAGCAAAAGGATTGGATACAACGCTTGATGTTGTTGAAGGGATGCAATTTGATCGAGGTTATTTATCACCTTATTTTGTAACTGATTCTGATCGAATGGAAACTGTATTGACTGATCCATACATTATCTTAGTAGAAAAGAAAGTCAGCAACATGAAAGACATTCTGCCTGTTCTTGAGCAAATCGCTAAAGAGAGTAAACCGTTCTTGATCATCGCTGAAGACATAGATGGTGAAGCTTTGGCTACTTTGGTAGTTAATAAATTAAGAGGGACTTTGCAATGTTGTGCTGTTAAAGCTCCTGGTTTTGGTGACCGACGTAAAGCGATGTTGGAGGACATTGCTGTTCTTACCGGTGGTGAGGTTGTATCTGAGGACCGAGGAATGAAAGTTGAAGATTTGACTATCACTCAATTGGGGCGAGCGAAGACGGTAACCATCGATAAAGACAATACAACCATCGTTGACGGTGCCGGAACTTCTGAAATGATTAAGTCAAGAGTTGCTCAGATCAGAACTCAAGTTGAAGAAACAACATCTGACTATGACAAAGAAAAGCTGCAAGAGCGATTGGCTAAACTGGTTGGTGGTGTTGCAATCATTAACGTTGGTGCCGCAACAGAAGTGGAAATGAAAGAAAAGAAAGCCAGAGTAGAAGATGCATTGCATGCGACTCGTGCCGCGGTTGAAGAAGGAATTGTAGCTGGCGGTGGTGTTGCCTTGGTTAGAACACAGAAAGTAGTTGCTGACGTTATTGAGAAACTTGAGGGTGATCAAAAAATTGGTGCTCAAATTATCGTTAGTGCCCTTGAGGATCCTCTAAGACAAATTGTTGATAACACAGGTCTCGAAGGTGCTGTTGTTATTAATGAAGTTAGAGAACTTGAAGGTAACATGGGCTTTGATGCCGCGAAAGAAGACTATGTCGACATGGTCACTGCTGGTATCATTGATCCTACTAAAGTAACAAGAAATGCTCTTCAGAACGCTTCTTCAGTTTCAGCGCTGCTGGTAACTACTGAAGCTTCTATTAGCGATCTTCCTACTGATAAAGATGGTGGCGGAGCGTCGGGTGGAATGCCTCCAGGTGGAATGGGTGGCGGAATGCCAGGTGTGATGTAAGCCAATCCCTCTGATTGAGATTTGAAAAAAGCTGGTGAGAACCAGCTTTTTTTTTGCCTTCTCCCCGGTTTATTATCCTCATTCCAATGATTAGGCTGGTTTCTTGAGTTACACGCTTTCTGATTAAAGCCTTATTAAAAGATAAACGTCATCATCTCCAAAGCAAACCCGCTTTTATTGCCAATAACGACCATATCCGGGGCGATCAAAACGAGGAATGAAAAAGTACTCCGTTTTCTATGGCTTCTCGTCTCCTCATGGGGATAGACTGATGTGGTCAAGTAAAAGTGGAAACAAAGTTAATCTGTATTTTTCTTGATTTCATTTTTGAAATCATTTGGGATGAACCCCAAAGCGGAATGAAGCCGCTTATTGTTACGAAACATCTCGATGTATTCAATGATACCCGTACGGGCTTTCTCCCCGATTGAATAATGTTTCCTGATTATCTACTATTAACATCATAAATTTGCCAATAATGCCTTTCATCCCCGCGGATGCAGGGATCCGGAAAACCATTTGGTTTCTTAGACTTTTATTGTTAGATTCCCACTTTCGTGGGAATGACAGGGGGTGATCAAAGAAAAAGGGCTACGAATTGTACATAATCAGTTAATGTTTTTCATACGCGCGTTCCGCCTTCAGGGTATGAAAGAGGCTTTCAACAACAACGTGACCCCAACAATCATCGCGACGACTCATGCTAAGGATCATGCCGTATTGTTTTATCTGCGCCTGGTATTCATGAGATGCATACTAGCTACCACGACCTGAATGACGGATAAGTCCCTACGTTTCAAAAGGATAGGACTCAATATAAATCGGTCAACGGAGCCATGGCCCACGTCTCCGTGTTGAATTTAGCGTGGAATTGTCTTTCAGCGCCAATACTCGAGGAGTTTTGGAGAGGGGAGCCGATGAGCCAAGGATTCGGTTTTGGAAAGACAATCCGGATTATAATCCATTTTTTGAACACTATTTCGTAACTGTCTCCCAGGATGAGGTGAGATTGTTATTGAACATTCTGCGATTGAATTTTTTGGTCAATAGTGTTACCGAATATAACCACAAAGATGCGGAAGTCCCGGCCATCTTTCGGATTATACGATTAACCAAAGGACCACTATGAAAAACATTGTTCTTTATTTCGTTACCGCGCTTTTTCTGGTCACATCCTCTTGTAGTACTCATTATGATGCCGGTATGAAAGCCTATCGCGAAAAAGATTATCCGAAAGCCGTAAAGGAACTCTCTCAAGTCAAGGAAGCCCATCCCAATTATTCTACTGCTACTGCCACTTTAACCAAAGCGGAGTTTCGAGTCACCGTCCAAGCGCTAAGAAATGCCATTAACCCTAGGGAAGCGATCAAGCAATCGAAAAAAATGGTGGCTTCAGCGATTCAATCCGGTTCCAAGGATATTATCACGGAAGCTTTTCAGGTACTTTTGGAGGAACTGAAAAAAGCGGATAACGCCGCATATCTTAAAGAGATTGTGGTCAGTTTGATTACGGTCATCAAGCAGGAGGGAGACAATGAGCAAATCGCCGCGGCGTTGAAGGGACTCGCTTTAAAATTCAAGGATTTCCTATTCAATCCGGAATTGCGTGGTGTAGTCACCGATGGTCTGAAAAAGCTTAAATCGCTGGGATCAAATTAAAAATTTCAGAAAATCACGGATATCTTCCATGTTTTCTATTCCGACCCGAAGTGTTGCTCTGGGGAAGTCAAACAAGCTGTTGAGCCAGAGCAACACTTCAGGTCGGTTTAAATATCTATTACGCACAGGAGTGTAAATTATGATGCAGCAAACGATAGAAAAGGAAGCCGCTCTTCGTGTTTTGGCCATGCCCCGAGATACAAATCCTTCGGGTGATATTTTCGGCGGATGGATTATGTCGCAGGTGGACATGGCGGGTGGTATTATTTCCGGTCAGTTAGCAAAAAGTCGAGTAGTCACGGTCGCCGTTACCGAATTTATCTTTAAGCAACCAGTATATGTCGGTGATTTGATCAGTTGCTATGGTGAAGTGATCAAGGTAGGAAAAACCTCGATTACTATTTTCATTGAAGTATGGGCCGATCGCAAAGGCAGCCAGGATCAGGCCGTTAAGGTGACGGAAGCAACGGTGGTCTACGTTTCCGTGGATGAAAACGGGAATCCTCAACAGATACAAGCATAAAACGACGGAAAAAAAGATGGCACTTGTACAAATTGCATAGTCAAAAGCAATCATTTCCCATTCAGGCGACGAAACGAAAACAAAATTCATCTTGCCCACTCAATATTGCTTGCCCGAAAAACCAGTTTTCGGAGCGGACTCATTACTATAATTGAGGTCAAATGGCTGATAAAAAGCATCCCTGGTTTGACAGGGAAAGTCGAATCCAGCAGCTTGAGAAATTCGTAAAAGAAAATAAATCCGCTCGGTTCGGCTATACCTCATATCACGAAACCGATAAGTTAGCTCGTGTTAATCGGCATTTCGACACGATCGCGTCACAGTATGATGTCATGAATACCATTTTGAGCTTTGGGATTCATTATCTCTGGAAACGAAAAGCCATTAATTCACTTCATATAACACCCGGCGACAGAATACTTGATGTCTGTGGCGGAACAGGCGACATGGCTTCTTTGGCAGCACTAAAGGCTGGTAATAGCGGATTATCAATCGTTTATGACATCAACCAAAAAATGATTGAACAGGGTCAAAAGAAGCATTTAAAAAACGTGGTATTTGTTCAAGGCAACGCCGAATGTTTATCATTTCCTAATGAAACGTTTGACGCTGTTTCCATCGGATTTGGTATTCGTAATGTAACCCACCTCGAAACCGGATTCAGAGAGTTACATCGGGTACTGAAAAAAGGCGGAATCATGTGCTGCCTGGAGTTTTCCAAGCCTGAAAATTTCTTGTTTCGCCGCCTCTATGATTTTTATTCCTTTCATATTATGCCAGTCCTTGGCCAACTTTTCACTGGTTCCGCGGAAGCTTATACAGCTTTCCCCGAATCGATCCGAGCATTTCCGCTTCCGGATGAGTTAACCCAAATATTAAGTAGTATCGGTTTTTCTGATATTCAAGTCAAAAAACTTAGCAACGGCATCGCTGTGCTCCACATTTGCGGGAAATAAAAAAAAATTTGACTTTGCAGGTCTTTTTTTTTTACTTTATCGTTAAATACGCTGTCATACTCAATATCGAGGTCATGAGCCGACTCGGGGATTTCCCGGTTCAAACCACCATAAAAACAATGAAAGATTCATCAGCTAAAAACCCAAAAAGGTACATCATATGGATCGGCGAACGTTTTTAAAAACCACCGGACTGGGCAGTATCGCTTTTGCCTATGGTTGCAATCAAAACCCGGATAAAAATCTCTTCACTCTCGTTCACGCGCCCGAAGATATGATTACAGGCAAACCTGCCTGGTATGCGTCAACATGTATGGAATGTCCCGCCGGTTGCGGAATCCTAGCAAAAAATCGAGAAGGTCGTGTCATCAAAATTGAAGGGAATCCAAATCATCCGATTAACAAGGGGAAGCTTTGCATCAGGGGACAAGCGGGATTACAAGCTATTTATGATCCTGATAGGATTTCATCCCCAAAGCTAAAAATAGACGGCAAATTTAAAGATATTAAATTAGATCAGGCCCTCCAAATTCTTTCGCGAAAAACGCAAGAAGCCACCGCACAAGGAGACAATCAAGTCAAAATGCTATGTGGCCTCATCGGACAAGCTCTGAACCACTTGCTCACCGACACGCTGAGTGAGTGGAAGGCAAAACCACCCCTTCTTTTTGAGCCATTTGCCTATGATTCGATAAAAACAGCATACCAGACACTTTTTTCGATGAAGGCAATCCCTTCGCTGCATATGGAAAAAGCCGATTTTATATTAAGTTTGGGAGCTGATTTCCTTGAAACCTGGATTTCTCCGGTTGAGTATGCCCAAAAATTCAAATTAATGCACGGCACCAATAAAGGGAAAAAGGGAGTTTTCATCCATATTGGCCCCTATATGTCTTTAACGGCTGCCAATGCCGATAAGTTTCTCAGCATTAAGGCAGGTACCGAACCATTGGTTGTATTGGGTCTCATTAAGCAGTTGCTCGAATCCAATCAGGGAAAATCGTTACCCACAGATTATATAAATGAATTGAAGGAACTTGTTGCTGGTTTTAGTCCGGGTTTCATAGAAAAAAGCACCGCACTTCCGGTAAACTACCAAAAACTAATTGCCAAAAAATTAACAGAATCAGAATTTCCACTGGTACTGGGCGGCTCTTTGCCGACACCCAATTCAACAGCTTTGGAAATAGCGGTCGGACTCCTTAATTTTATGCTGGATAAACGAATGTCATTGTTTGACTTTGACAAGCGGCATCGAATTGAACAGACATCCCCGTTGAATGATGTGAATCGTTTTTTCAAAGATATCAGGACTGACAAGACAAAACTGTTGATGTTTTACCAGACCAACCCATTGCATGTCTTCCCCAATAACACCGAATTGCAGCAGGTACTTAAACAAAAAGATACGTTTAAAATCAGCTTTTCTAGTTTTTTTGATGAAACGTCATCAAAATGTGATTTAATATTTCCGGTTCGTTTACCTTTGGAAACCTGGGACACGTACGAAAGCAAGTCAAGCATTTGCTCAACAATGCAGCCAGCCATGGGTAAATTAACTCAGGCTCCTCCGATAGGAGACTTGTTTGTGCCTTTATCGAACCGCTACCGACGGTTTAGCGATTATCACCATTATTTGATGGAATATTTATATCCCGGCAATGATCGGAAAGCTATCGAGCCATGGTTCAAAATGATCCAAAAAGGGGGACAATTTGAATCAACCGAGTACTCCGCAAAGCCCGATTATTCGCTTAATCCGAAATCGATCACTTTTTTAAAGCAATTACTTAGCACATCTTTATCCGCTGATAGCACTGAGTTGAAATTTTTGGCGGTTCCATCGATTCGATATTTTGATGGCAGAGGAGCCAATAAGGCATGGTTAAATGAGATACCGGATGGCATTACCAGTATTTCCTGGGAAACCATGATTTTAGCGCACCCGAATACGCTTAAACAAAATGGCCTAAAGCAGGGTGACCTGATCCAATTGGAGTCAAATGGTAAAACGATTCAAGCACCAGCCTACTCTTACCACGGTGTAGATCCGGGATTATTTGTAATGCCGACGGGACAAGGCCACAAGGCTTATGGGCGGTATGCTGAATCAATCGGCAGCAATCCTTTTGAGTTGCTCATGAGTTCCTCGGAAACAGATCTCATGTCATTTTTAACGCCGATTTCCTCAGTTAAAAAAATAGGAACAGTCGATCCTTTACCCAAAACGGATGGAAGTCGTTCTCAACACAAACGCAAAATCGCCCCCTCCTTCATAATCGGTGAGGAAGGTCACAGCTCGTCCCACAAAGAGGGATTGACGATGAATCAGTTTCCTCTTACACTTCCTTTGCCGGAAGGTTATGACAAAAAGAGAGATGTTTACTCAGCTCATTCGCATGACAGCTATCGTTGGGGTATGGTCATCGACCTGGATCGATGCATTGGCTGTAGCGCATGTGTTGGCGCGTGTTACGCAGAAAACAACATCGGCATCGTCGGTAAAACGCAATTGGCCAAAGGAAGAGAAATGTCCTGGTTAAGAATCGAGCGCTACGAAGATCAAACCGATCCGGGAAAGCTCGTATTTCTCCCAATGTTGTGTCAACATTGCGATAATGCCCCATGTGAATCCGTTTGTCCGGTTTATGCGCCCCATCACTCAAAGGAGGGATTAAACAATCAAATTTATAATCGCTGCATTGGCACGCGCTTTTGCGCCCAAAACTGCCCATACAAGGTGAGAAGATTTAATTGGTTCGACTGGCAATGGCCCAAGCCATCAAACCTTCAATTAAATCCTAATGTCACTGTCAGAAGCAAAGGCGTTATGGAAAAATGCTCCTTTTGTGTACAGCGTATTAAGGAAGCACATGGCATTGCAAAAAATGAAAATCGAGAAATTCGAGACGGGGAAATCCAACCGGCTTGTGTTCAAACCTGCCCTACCGACGCGTTGGTATTCGGAAATTTTATGGACAAAAACAGCAAGATACGCGCGTTGGCAAAAGATTATCGAGCATATCAAGTTTTGGGGTACTTAAATACCAAACCGGCAGTTATTTATATGAAAAAAGTCGTTCGGAAAATTTGAACAAACCATGTAAAGGCAAACGATCATGGCTCAATTGACTAATGAAGAAATCAATACAACGGTACTTAATACATTAACCAAACCAAGCCCTGCTTACTGGCGCATTGTTGCCGTGTTGTTCACCGGTGTTTTGCTTGGTGCCGGTTGCTGGACTTATCAAATACTGGTTGGGGTCGGTGTAGCTGGTATGAACACACCTGTTCATTGGGGCACCTATTTGATTAACTTCGTTTTTTGGGTTGGAATCGCTCACTCAGGCACTTTGATTTCAGCTATATTATTTTTGTTTCGAGCCGGATGGAGAAACCCCATCGCCAGAGCCGCTGAAACCATGACGGTATTTGCCGTATTAATCGCCGGTTTATTTCCGTTTATTCACCTGGGGCGGATTTGGCTGGTTTTCTACATGCTTCCTATCCCCAATCAGCGAACTCTCTGGCCAAATTTTCAATCGCCTTTAATTTTTGATCTGGTGGCCATAAGCACTTATTTAAGCGTAAGTAGCATGTTTTGGCTCACAGGGTTGATTCCGGATTTGGCGATCATCCGAGATCGATCCGAAGGCGTTCGCAAGAAAATATTTAGCGTCCTGGCATTGGGTTGGTCAGGTGAATCCGGGCAATGGTTACACTACACGCGCGGATATTTGTTATTTGCCGGGTTGGCCACACCATTGGTGATTTCTGTCCATAGCGTTGTATCCTGGGATTTCGCTCTCGCGGTGATACCTGGCTGGCATACGACTATTTTCGCACCTTATTTTGTCGCGGGGGCAATTCATTCCGGATTGGCCATGGTGCTGACGCTGACCATCCCACTTCGGAAAATATTTAACTATGAGAAAATAATAACGATGCATGTTTTGGAAAGTGTTGCCAAAACCATTGTCTTTACAGGAATTATCGTTGGTTTCGCATACGGGACTGAGCTTTTTATTGCCTGGTACAGCCACAATGCCATCGAAGTTGAGTCTTTCCGATGGCGGGCATTCGGGCATTACTCATTACCATATTGGATCATGGTAATTTGTAATACGATGATTCCGGCCTTATTTTTAATCAAAAAAATCAGAACCCACATCGTGCCCCTATTTATCATCTCAATTTTCGTCAATATCGGTATGTGGTTTGAACGATTTGTTATAATTGCCGGTAGTGTGGCCCATGATTTTTTACCGAACGCTTGGGGACATTACGCTCCCACTCTCGTGGAAATGGGAATCATGATTGGCGCGTTTTGCCTTTTCTTTTTTCTATTCTTGCTCTTCGCAAAACATCTTCCCTCCGTATCCATGACGGAAATGAAAGAACATATCAAAAAAGAGAGTACCGCATGAGCGCTGAATTAAAATCAATTACTGGGCTTTTTAACTCAGAAGTCGAAACATTATCCGCAATTAAAGAAATCAGAGCGCAAGGCTGGCAAGTACAAGAGGTCTTTAGTCCGATACCAAGTGGCAAAATCGCGAAGGCACTAAACAAGAAAAAAAGCAAGGTCGGATGGTTTACACTCATAGGCGGGATCACAGGATTTATCTCGGGGTTTTCTCTGGCAGTTTTTACAGCGTCTGAATGGAGCCTTATTGTAAGTGGCAAACCAATCGCATCCTGGATTCCTTTTTTTGTGATAGGATTTGAGTTTACCATTTTATTTGCTGTGATCGGGAATGTGGTCGGATTAATCACTCAAATTGGGCTTCCGGCTAAAATGGATGATAACTATAATCCCTCGTGTTCAGGGTCATATTACGGTATTTTAGCCAAATCAAAACCGGATGAGTTAGACAAACTTAAAAGCTTTTTCCAAGAGAGAGGTGCTGTTCATTAGCTTCTAATCACTTGATATATTTAAAACAGCATCCAAACTACGCGGATCTTATAACTAATCCTAATCTGTTGGAAATTATTATGAATTCAGCAATAACTGAAAATACGGTAACTGGTAACAAACCCGTTCTATTCATATCATTTTTAATGGCGAGCGTCGGATTTCTGTTTTTTATTTATCTGGCCATCGGGACTCATCCGGAGGAAGCCTGGTTTATCTTTCTTTTGAATTTCTTGCTTTTCACCGGATTATCTCTGGGCGCGCTTCTTTTTTCTACGATTACGCACTTCACCAAAGCCAGGTGGAGCCAACATCTTTCAGGTGTTGCGGAATCATTTTCTTTCTTTTTCCCCATATCATTTTTACTTTTCTTAATCTTATTTCTCGGAGAACAGCACCTGTTTCCCTGGTTAAAAGAGGATTTACACGGAAAAGAAGTTTGGTTGAACATTCCGTTTTTGTTCACGCGTGACCTAATCTCATTTTTAATATTGTTTGGGTTAGGGTTTTGCTATCTATATCATAGCCTTTGGTTCCGATTGGATTTTACTCAGAATCGGACGCTTTTAAAACAGATGTTATACAAGCGCTGGAAATCCAAACCACCCGATCCTGAGAAAATCAGAAAACGCATGACGATTTATGCTGCTTGGTACATGTTCGCTTTTGCCATGGTTTTATCACTAATCGGATATGATTTGGTGATGAGTATGGACCCTCACTGGTATTCCACCCTTTTTGGTCCGTATACCTTTATTAAAGCTGTTTACACCGGTTTTGGTGCCGTTATAATCTTGTCCGCTATATTGCATTTATCTTCCGGAAATCCATTCTCAGCATCGGGACCCCAGTTTCGTGATATCAGCTCACTGTTTTTTGGGTTCAGCCTGGTATGGGGTGATTTTTTCTATTCACAGTTTTTGGTGATTTGGTACGGGAATATTCCAGAGGAAACCTCTTACATCATCGAAAGAACCATGACACAACCTTGGAGCTTTTTTGCCTGGGCTATTTTCATTATGTGCTTTATTTTACCGTTTGTCATTCTCCTGAACGGAAAAATAAAGGAGCATCCGGTCAGCATGGCCATCATTTGTTCGATGGTTATCATCGGATTTTGGATGGAGCATTTTTTACTATTGGGTCCGGTTTTTTCACATTCATCGAACAGCTTCCCTCTTGGCTATAAAGAGTTAACTATTAGCGTCGGTTTTTTGGGTATATTTGTTCTATCCATCCTCCTTTATTTGAAACAGTTCCCTGATTTACTGGCGAATAATACCGGGGAGGTGGACTGATGGAAATTTTACTAGCCACCGCAACACTATTAACGATCGTTGTTCTCGCTATATTGATCGGGACGAAAGGCAACCCTATGATTGTCCTTCTTCAATTCAGAACATTTGCCATCGGGATAAAAGACAATAGGATTCAATTGATTGTGGTCAGTCTTTTGATCGTAATGATCTCACTGGTGATGTACTATTTCTTTATTTTACCTAATGTTGGTGCCGGCCCTCTTCAACCCATCGCTTTCAGCCATAGATTACACGCGGGAGATAAAGACATAGACTGCCGTTTTTGTCATAGCTACGTTGACCGATCCATTCACCCGGGATTACCCCCCGTAGAAAAATGTTTATTCTGTCATAATCACATTATAAAAAATCACCCCGAAATACAAAAGGAGCATACTTATTTCAATACCAGCACGCCTGTGCCCTGGAGGAAGGTATTCTATCTGCCCGAACATGTTATATTTAATCACGAACGACACATCAAAAAAGATGTTCCCTGTTCGGCATGTCACGGGGATATAAAATCCGTTGATCGGTTAAAATTTCGCGCCTTTGAAATGGGATTTTGCATTGAGTGTCATAAAACCAATGATGCCAATTTGGATTGCTGGCTATCATGTCATAATTGATAAAAAAAGGAGTATATATTTTGTCTGAAAAATTACTTCAAACAGAAAGGACCTCTTATCTGACAGCCAAAGGGTTCTGCTTGACATCGGTGGCTTGGATGATGATTGCGACCCTGGCTGGCTTAATTGCGGCAATTGAATTGATCGCGCCCGATTTAGCAGGAAATATCAGCTGGTTGCTATTCTCAAGATTACGCCCGATGCATGTAAATCTGGTCCTTTTTGGATTTGTTACACCGGGACTGTTGGCTTCAGCATTTTATCTGCTTCCCCGCCTTTTAAGAACGGAGTTATATAGCGAAAAACTCGGTGTTATCACCGTAATCGCCTGGAATATCGCGCTGGTAGCGGTTATGATAACCCTCGCGATGGGAATAACTCAAGGACGTGAATATGCCGAATTAATTTGGCCGATCGACATCGCAATCGTTGTGGTATTTTGTCTGATTTTTTTCAATTTTTTAATGACGGTTAAAAACCGAAAAGAGGAAATCCTGTACGTATCGGTATGGTATGTTATAGCCGCTGTGATACTTACAGCTTGTACCTACAGTATGGGAAACGTTATTTGGCGTCCGAACAGCGGTGCTTTAACCGGAATACCTGATGCGATATTACTCTGGTTTTACGGGCACAATGTGTTCGGATTATTATTAACCCCACTTTCCGTGGCCGTTGCTTACTACATTATTCCCCAGGTTTGTCGAGCACCGTTATATAGCCATACCTTATCTTTGCTCGGATTCTGGGCCCTATTGGTGATCTATACCCACATCGGAACTCATCATCTGCTGCAAGTCCCCGTTCCAACCTGGTTAAAAGTGGTGGCTGTTGTTGATAGCGTCGCGATGGTAATTCCTGTAATGGCATTTTTAATCAATATTTGGTTTACAGCCAAAGGAAACTTGGCGCGAGTACAGGCGGAAATTGGAGGAAAATTCGTGTTTATCGGGACGATCATGTATTTTTTGGTTAGTATTCGCGGATCACTGATGTCATTACCCGATGTGCAGCGAGTTACCCATTTTAGCCATTGGGTAGTCGGTCACGCTCATGTTGGTGTACTGGGATTTGCCGGTATGATCGCACTCGGAGGGCTTTATTTTATACTACCCAGAATTACCGGGAAGCCGATACATAGTCTATTTTTAGCAAATTTTCAATTTTGGATGGTTCTGATCGGTGTCGCTGGATTTGCCATCATTCTAACCATTTCCGGATTGATCCAGGGCAATGCGTGGCTTAACGGAGAAACGGTATACAGAGTGCTCGCTCAAATTCATATTTACAACATAATCAGAGCATCATTCGGTGTTATGATCTTCATATCATCCATTGTCGGGTTTTACAATATTATGAGATCACTATTTTCTAATCATGGAGAGCATTCATGAAAATGACACCAGTGGCTATTGTTGCCGGAAGTATATTGATCTTAATCGCTGTGGTATTGGTGGTCGTTGTTTTACCATTTGCAAATACGAACAAAACAATCCCGTCCGATCTTTATCGGAAACGAACAAGCATTGAGGCAAGTGGCCGAAAGCTATATATCAATAATGGATGCGTTTATTGTCATACCCAATCCATTCGCACGATCGATTGGGGATTGGGTGCTGAGAGAGTTGCTCAAGCAGGTGACTATTACCAGGATTATCCGATCCTCTTAGGATCTCAGCGAACCGGCCCGGATCTTTCACAAGAAGGAGGTGAGCACCCTGATGATTGGCATTTGGCCCATTTTATCAATCCGAGAGGTCCCCGACCATTATCAATAATGCCACCATTCGCTTTTTTGAAAACCGATGAGATATCCGCGTTAACTCGCTACGTTCAAAGTTTGGGGCTAAAACATGCTGATCGTCGCATGCAAAGACAAACTCAATGGAAAAAGAAATCCATAAAAGCGTACGAAGCGGGTGTTGAGGAGAACGTAACCTGGCTTCACGACAAAATTCCACAAGGATGGAGAACTATCCCCTCTCCTTATGACGCCACTCCGGCAAGCTTAGCCAGAGGGGGGAAAATATATCAGGATTATTGTTTGGGGTGTCATGGTCCGGTCGGTGATGGGATGGGGCCAGCCCAGCCATTCTTGTATCCGCCACCGTTGAATTTTACAATTCTTAAAGGCCGGGGAATTACAGGAGGCATGATTTATTATCAAATTATGAATGGTATTACCGGAACCGCGATGCCTTATTTTAAGCGGGAGTTGGAATCGGAAAAGATCTGGGATGTGGGTAATTACATCGCCAAGTATTTTATCAATGATCTTGACGCTAACCAGGAACCAAAAGGAATTGACGCGGCCTATGAAGAATAAGCGTAAAAATAGTCCGACACGCTTCGGGTCAAGTCGACCATAAGTAGCCGGTGACACGATCCATTTTTTTGTCAAATAAATATCAGGAACATAGATATGTACTACCCTTTTTTTCTAACTTATATCATCACTGGTGTCACAATCGGATTTGTGGTTTTTGTTTGGGCATTAAAAAACGGTCAGTTTTCTCAGCAACAGCGCGCGAGATTTCTAGCTTTGGAAAATCAATCTGAGCCTGTGATGATCACTAAAAAAAATAGACTTGAGCTGGTTGCTATTCTAATCGCGTTTGTAGTTGGCATTGTCAGCAGTTTTGCCGCGGTGGGATATGCTATCATATCACGCTGGTAATCACCTGAGAAACGACATTTATCATAATGAATAATTAAGGAAAAAAATGAGATTTTTCGAACTTCTTAACTTGCAGCATGTGGCAGGCTCAATTCTTGTTCCGTTGATATTTATGCTGATATTTGCCGTAGGACTATCATGCATGCCACTGATTAATTCGAAAGATAAGAAAGCGGAAGGCAAAGTTATTCAAAGTTTTAACGATAATATTGGCAAGGCGGAAGGACCATTTCCCTTAATAATTGCCCTTATCATAGCCGGCACTATTTTTTGGGGGATATTCTATATCTTGTATTATGGTTATTCGGAGGTGAATATCTAAAATGAGTTGGACAAATTTTAAAACGACCGTAGGGTATACCTGGATTTGGATCATTACATCGATTTTAACCATTTTTGGTGTAGGGCTCATGGCTTTTTTCGTGGTCTCCGACAAAGGCGTTCCCTCCTGGGATTATCGACCTGTGAAAAGCCTGCCATCGGAATCTCCCTATGCAGATTATGAAAAGCTCCCTTACCCTCAACATATAAAGAGCAAAAGAGGAGAGTAAATGAAACAAGTTCTATTTCTTGGAGCGTTCGCGTCAATTGCTCTGATTGGTATTTATACGCTGATCACTTTTTATGATGACAATATGCGGGTGGGAAGAATGAGGGAAACACCCGCTGTTCGACCCCATGAGCAGGCTCTGCTCATTATGGAACAAGGAACTATCCCTATAAATAACAGTGAGGTATTACTCAGAGAATCTATGAAGCATGATTCGCCTCAACTCTCAATCCGGCAGACCAAAACACAATTGGAATTAGGGAAAAAGGAGTTTCATGTTTTCTGTTCACCCTGCCACGGAAAAAATTTGGATGGATTAGGGACTGTTGGTCAGAGTTTCAATCCGTTACCCACAAAACTGACGAGTCAAAAAGTGACCCGGATGACCAATAAAGAGTTGTTTGCAGCCATTAGCTATGGGAATAAGCGTTTGCCGGCGCTCGCTTCAAGCATGACAGAGGAAAGCCGATGGGCTGTAATTCAATACCTTAGATTTCGACAAAACAATCCATAGCAACATCCCTCAATAATTATTTCACATTGTTGAGGGCATCCCATGCAGATGCCTATCACTCCCCAATCAATCAAGTCTGAGAAAAGTTCCATACTCCAATGCAAACTTTGCGGCTCACCAATCAAAAATAATATCTGGTTCAATCAGACCAATAATCACGATTGCTTCTGCTGTAATGGTTGTAAAATGGTGTATTCCATGCTCATGGAATCAGAGCAATCCGCCTCACCGGAAGATTTTAAAAAGTCCGATTTATACCAAAAATGTGTCGCGGCAGGTATTATTCCCCAACCGGATACTTCCGACACGCGGACATCCCATAACGGATCTGAAAACCCGGAGACAGAAAATAACGCTAGTTCAGTAGATTCAGCAAACACTCTCATCTGGGCTTTTTCTGTTGATAACATGTGGTGCCCCGCTTGCGCCTGGGTTGTGGAGGAAATATTAAGAAAAACCAAAGGGGTGATTGAGGCCTCCTGCAATTTTACCACTGATCGTGGGAAGGTTAGCTATAATCCGGTTATTACATCACCCCATGCTTTGGAAATTGCTATAGAAAATTTGGGCTATCAAGTAAACGGTCTTGTGGATTCACCCAAGAAAAACACAAAAGAGTTTATCCGTCTGGCCATTACGCTTTTTTTAACCATGAATATTATGATGTTCAGTTGGTCCATTTTTTCCGGTTTTTTTTGGCAGCTTTCGAAAATCTCCGTTCAAATGTTATCATGGCCTGTGTTCGTCATGTCGACGATTGTGCTCTGCTATGGCGGATATCCTATCCATAAAAAAGCGCTTCGCGGCATATTAACCAAGTCTCTGGGAATGGAGACACTTATTTCAATAGGGTCAATCACCGCATATGGTTATAGTGTATTCCAACTATTGAGGGAAAGTATCCATTTATATTTTGATACCTCTTCCATGCTTGTTTTGCTTATTCTATTCGGCAAACGCTTGGAACAATCTTCCAAGGAAAAGATAGTATCCGGACTGACAGATTTTTTTTCACTGACTCCGAAAAAAGTCAAACGCTGTTGTGAGCGTTTTCCAAACGGCCATTATGTTCCCGCGACCCGATTAAAAGTCGGTGATTTATTCCAAGTTGAAGCAGGGGAAGTGTTAGCCGCAGACGGCATTGCGCTCAAGGGTGAGGCTGCAATAGATGAATCCTCTATTACAGGTGAAGTAAAACCTCTGCATGTTAGCAAAGGAACCCATGTAAAAAGCGGAACTCAGATCATCTCTGGTCAGATTTTAATCAAAGCTTTGAAAGTTGGTGAGGAATCCGTTTTAGGGAAAATGATAACTATCATGGAAAACACATTATCGGGAAAAACACGGCAAAGTAAAAAATTTGATGGCATACTTAAGACCTTTGTTCCTTTCATTCTTTGTATTTCACTTCTTAGCTATTTATTTGGGGTTTTCATCGGGTTATCTCCTCACGAATCCTTAAATCGAAGCCTATCGGTTTTGGTAATTTCCTGTCCCTGCGCCTTGGGCATTGCTATTCCCCTCGCCCTAACCGCCGGAGCGTCTTTAGCGGGTAAGATCGGAATACTGGTAAGAGATCTGGAAGCATTTGAAAAAGTCTATGGTTTAGACAGTGTCGTTTTTGATAAAACCGGCACCTTAACCAATGGAAAAATGGAATTAATTACCATCCTGACGACAAACTCGATTACCAGCAAAGAAGTGCTTCAATTGGCCTGTGCCATGGAAACCAATTCCAACCACTATATCGCGGAAGCAATTAAAGCATATGGTTCGGACCATGGAATCAAGCACTTGCAAGTTGAAAAGTTAAGCTTCGATTCTAATGGAATTCAAGGTATTTTTAAGGGACGGAAAGTACGATTGGGGAGCAGAAATTTTGTTGCTGATTCCGAAATACCGCATTTTAATGGGGATATCACAACCGATAATTCTCAATTGATCTCGGAAATCTTTTTATCGATCAATGATAAAGTTGTGGCTTCACTTCAGTTTGGGGATACCATAAAAGATGATGTTGAGGATTTGATAAAGTGTTTAAAAAGAAAAGGACTTTCCCTTTACTTAGTTTCCGGCGATGGAGAATACGCTACTCAATTTGTTGGGAAAAAAGTAGGAATTGTTGCGGAATCCTGTCACGGTGATTTGTTACCGCATGAAAAAGCGCATTTTATAACTGAGCTTAAAAAATCAGGAAATAATGCTATCATGGTTGGGGATGGTGTGAACGACGCTCCGGCCATGGTTGCGTCTGATTTGGCGGTAGCGGTTCGATCCGGTTTGTCTCCCGGGGAAGGCGTTGCCTCGATTACGCTGATGCGAGAAGAGCCAAGACAATTGATTGATTTTATTCAACTGGCGCGGCAAGTCAATGCCACAGTAAAACAAAATATTATGGCTGCTGTGATATACAACCTGATAGGAATCCCAATTGCCGCCAGCGGCCTGTTAAATCCCATTTTTGCTGTTACGGCAATGCTGCTTAGTAGTTTATCCGTGACATTCAATACGCTTTATATGCTTAAAAAAGAGCAAAAAAGAGTCAATCCCCAAAAAGCGGGTCAGAAATCAAAAATTTATTCCTCTTACAACATAGTAAATTCCTAATGCTATTATAATTATCGCGGACAGTTGATAAAAACTATTTTTATAACGAATGTAGCAAGTGCCGGTTAATTTTCCTATGGTAAACAAAGCGGGAATCGTTCCGATCCCGAAAGCCAGCATGATCAATGCTCCTTGAAAAAGCCCTGAAAGCGCGTGTTTGGTTTCCATCCCAATTCGAGCTGAGGCGATTAAAGCGGTATATACCGGTCCGCAGGGCAGTAGTCCCAGTATCAATCCGACCGGATAATAGCTAATTGTTGATCGGGGTTTAGCCAGCCTGCCCAATAGCATCCTGAATACACCTTGAAACCTGGAATCGGATTGATCGCAAATCACTCCTTGTTTCCAACCGAGCATTCCAACGCCCGAGATTGCTATTAATAACCCCACTGCTATCATCACTATTTGTTGAAAAACTATCGCCCCCGATGTCATTAAAGTAAATGACCCCATCATCCCAGATAGTCCGCCCAAAATTGTATACATAGTGACCCGGCCCAGATTGTACAATAAAAGCGGTCGAGTTGTTTTTCCCGATTGAATGTTTATTGACAATGATATGACAATCGGACCACACATTCCAAGGCAGTGGCCCAAACCAACACCTAAGCCGGTCACGATAAAAATACCAATATGCATTTCAATTGATGACATCAAAAATAAAATCGATAGATTTTGAGTCAGCTAATACCACAGAAGCTTGCCAGATTGATTTACCGCTTGGACATTTCACTATAACTCCCCTGCCTTCAAACACATTGGGGGCAGTGTTTTTCAATCGAACAACATTTGGTCCCATTTTCATGCCTGGCATGCTCAAATCCAATAAAACTGTTTTTTCCGAAAATTCCCCTAAAACCTTAACTCTGAAGCTCAGGGGCGTCATTGTTTTGACAGGCTTAGGCGTTATATCAAGCAAGATGGTAAGCGCATCAACTTTTTGAGTGCAGACGGAGTTCTGTATGTCGCAATTTGGAGGCGTGATGCTGTCACGATTTGCTGGCGAGGTGTTCCAGTATAAAAAATAATAAAAAGCAACAAGTGATATTGCACAAAAACCAATAATCAGCAGAGTTGCTTTCGCTCTTTCAATTTTATTCGACATAATTATTAAATCACGATTATCACTGTCACAAGAGTCGAGAGAAATAAGGGATAATAACTGGCTTTGTTAAATAATATCATTGCTTCCCGGTTATTATTGGTTATTGTTAAGCGCAAGGCCGGAATGATCAAAAACAGCAATGAACCAACAATCAATATGACAAAGGCAATTGTATTAAATACAATCGGTGCATAGAAAAAGATTGCCGAAGTGGTCAAGAAAGCACCGATCAACAGCGTGACAACCAGCCAGCAGGTAATTTTTCGATCAAATTGAATCGGCAGTGTTTTGGCTTTCAAAAGTTTATCTTCTTCCATATCCGTATAATCGTTGGGAATATTTTGCCCGCCAGCCTCCCAAAGAAAGTGAAAAACAAAGATAAGTATGGGAAGCACCGGTTCCGGGCTCGGATCAACGGCAAATATGGCGGCAATCGGTCCTGCTGTTTTTACAAATCCGCTAAAGAGGATTCTGAGGAAAGTAATTTTAAGCAATAAACAATAGCCCACTTCCAGTAACGCGGCTGATAGAAATATCAAAACACAAACGGGATTCAAATAGTAGGCACCGGTTAATGCCACGCCTCCCCAACACGCGGCCCACCACACGGCCGATTTCAGACGAATGTAACCTTGAGCCAGCGGGTGACGAACAAACACCGAATCCAGATCAACGAGACCGGAATACCTCCTGTTATTTCGAATTTTTTTTATATCATCTTTGTATCCAACAATATCATTCAGGGCATAAACTGAAGTGTATCCGGCAAAAACTATAATGACCCCGATAACAATAATATCTAGGTCGGGAATTTCTCCCAAATAGACCAGCACCGCGAATACTGGTGACATCATATCCAGTATTCCATGCTGAGTTCTTGATAAGGCGAGAAAAACCTTTATTTTTTCTGTGAGGTTAAATTTTGACAAAGACTGACTATTTTTCAATTTGAGTCCCAAATAAGGCAATAGCGGGATAAAACTACCTGATGATGTACTATTAACATTCTAATTTGCCAATAATGCCTGTCATCCCCGCGAATGCCTCTTCCTCAACCTTAACCATTGCAACAGCGGAGCTTAGATTCCCGCCTTCGCGGGAATGACAGGGGGTGATCAAAGAAATGAGCTTGCGAATTGTACATAATCATATAAATTATTCCATTATTCTCTGATTAACCGGCAATTTGCAGTCCACAACTGTATCTATTCAGAGCTTATTAAAAAAGTGCAAAAAAGTTCATTTTTTACTTGACAAGGTTTTTGACGGATTTTTGTTAATTCGCCTACATTAGACAGTCTACAGAGATTTGGTACTATAATGGACGATAAAAAGCCTTTATAGGGCTTTTTGTTTTTCGCGAACTGACCGCAGCTGAAAAACAAAAATAGATTCTAAGCACATACGGAACAAAAAAATCCGCTTTTTAACCCCCCGGTGGCTCCATAGCTCTTCGAGACTATGGAGCCACCAGAGAGAAATTAGCTGAACAGTTACCCACAACTTAATATCAAAATTCGCAAGCAAAATTTGACTATAAATGTCATTACGAGACTTCAGGCAAAAACCGCGGCAAGCGAATAACGACAACGAATTATGCTTGATTATGATAAAAGAATAACATCTCATTTCATCAAGCCAAGCAATGCGACAACTAGATTTGGATTGTACATCAACGTTGAATTTAGTACAAATCGAAATAGCCAATTACTAAAGACTTTGGCGAAGCTTCTATGATGGTTATTGGTTTTGCTGAAACTATCGTATCTATTCAGAACTTATTAAAAAAGTGCAAAAAAGTTCATTTTTTACTT
>CAZJUM010000016.1:0-22049 GCA_964549175.1 uncultured Pseudomonadota bacterium
TTATGAAGAAATATATCACAATTTATACGTTAAATCAAGCTTGACATGACACTAGAATTGTTTTAATTGTTACATCTTTGGTTTTGCTTTGATCAACCAAGAATAATGGGATCACGGTATTCAGGCCAGTGATATCTTATCTTGTCAAAATAACATATGTGGAACAAATTTGTATGGTTTTAGGCTGTATGTAGACCGAAGATAAGATAAATTTATATGATCATGTACAATTCGCAGCCTCTTTTCTTTAATCACCCCTGTCATTCCCGTGAAAGTGGGAGTCTAACAATATAATGCTAATGCTCCCGACGGTTTTCTGGATCCCCGCATTCGCGAGGATGACAGGCATTATTGGCAAATCAGGATGTTAACAGTACATAATCAGGTAAAATTAACCAATGCGTTGATTGGCAAACTAAAATCGAGGGGGGCGAAGGTGTTTTTCTATCGCTTACGATTTGCGTGTTGGGGATAAAGAGAATCCAATGTGTGAATCAATAACGCGCACCAGATCAATCCAAAGGTAATCAAATGTGTTTTGGTAAAATCTTCCTTGTAAATAAAAACCCCAATGACCAATTGAATTGAAGGGGTAAGGTATTGGAAGAATCCCAATGTCGATAATCTTATTTTTCGGGCACCACTGGCAAACCATGCCAGAGGAGTCGCTGTAATAATTCCGGCCCCCGCGAATAACAGATCGGTTTGCCAATGAGTTAGAAAAACCGCGGAAGACTTCCATTGTAAGAAAATCATATGGGCAATGGCCAATGGCGATAAGATAGCGGTTTCAAAGGTCAATCCGACCACCGATTCAACGCGAACGATTTTTCTGAAATATCCGTAAAAGGCAAAAGTAAAGGCCAGGGTTAGAGCGATCCAGGGGAAATCTCCAAACTTAATTATGGAGATCAATACCCCGATTGCTGCTAACAAGACTGCCAGGAGTTGTCGTGGATTCAATGACTCGTTAAGCAAAACCACAGCTAAAAGGATATTGATCAACGGATTAATAAAATAGCCCAAGCTGGCTTCAATAATGTGGTTATTGTTAACGGCCCAGATATAAACCAACCAATTAATGCCTATTATTATTGATGTTAAGCATAATATGAACAGGCTTTGCTTGTTGGCGAATATTTTTTTGAACTCAAGCCATTCTCTTTTTAGAAAGATGAGAACGATGAGAAATATTAAAGACCACATCATTCGATGAGAGAGAATCTCCATCGCGGATGTATTGCCGAAACTTTTCCAGTAAACGGGCAATAACCCCCAAGCGCAAAATGCACCAAGGGCATACAGTGAACCAATATAATGACTTTTTAAAGGGGGGTTACTCATTAGGAGATTATTATAGAAATCGCAAAAAGAACGGTTTTTCCCGGAATGGCTTGATATCAGAAGCTATCGTTGATTAACGCCGAATAGCGATTCATCAATGACTGAGTAAGCTCTCCGACCTTTCCGCTCCCGACAATATATCCATCGATTTTAACAACAGGACAGATTCCAATAATGCTGTTGGTGATGAATATTTCGTCAGCCAATAACAGATTGTTCAGAGTAGTATTGGCAAATTGAGTGTTCTGAATCAGATCATTGATGACTATGGCTCTTGTGATTCCGGGTAAAACTTGGTTTTTTTTAGTAAACAACTGTCCGTTTTTTATCCAAAATACATTGCTTCGTGATCCTTCATACACTTGATTGGACTCATCGATCAACAGCGCGTCATATCCCCCCTTTTTCTCAGCATTGCGGTAACTCATCAAACAATCCAAATAGGATGTGGATTTGATTTCAGGTAAAGATCGTCGTTGTTGTATGCTTATAAGTTGAACACCGTATTTAAGACTTTTATCCGGTGTAAATGGGATTGATAAAATAATTAATTTTTGGTCAAAGGCTACAATTTTAATACGCTGATACTTGTGAGAAGTTCCCAAAATCAATTGCTGAACTTGATTCGCGATTTCTTCCGACGAGTAATTAATGAAAATCCCAATGGTGTTTGCCGCGTTGACTAATCGCACAATGTGTTCTCGCAATCGAAAAGGTTGACCTTGATTATAGGTGCGCAGAGTTTCAAAAACGCCAACCCCGAACATTATTGAATCAGAGCTGAGATCGATGGTCGCTTTTTCGGGGGGAACAATTTTCCCATTAATAGCAATAAGCATTTAACTTTTCATTTTTTTGAGGAATGATTGTGCTTTGGCCAATGTTTCATCAAATTCTTCCGCCATCTTGGACTCAATCGTAATCCCGCCACCAACACCTAAGTATAATTGATTGGCTTGCTTAACAATGGTTCGAATAGCGATATTGAATTCCATATTTTGATTGGGCAGAATATATCCGATACAACCGGTATAGATACCTCTTGAGTTGACCTCTATCTCGTCTATGATCTCCATGGCCCTTTTTTTGGGGCATCCGGTGACGGAACCTCCGGGAAACATCGAGATTAAAGCCTCGACACCGGATATGTTGTCTCTTAATTCTGATCGAATTTTGGAGTAGGTGTGAAAAACACCGGCCAAAGTTTGAAGCCGTTTTTTGTGAACGACGCGTACAGTACCAATTTTTGAGACTTTACCCAAATCATTTCGCAGTAAATCCGTAATCATATTTAGCTCGGCTTGCTCTTTTTGACTGGCAAGCAATTGTTGTTTCATGATTCGGTCTTCTTCCGCTGTTTTTCCCCGCGGCCTTGTTCCCTTAATAGGGCATGTGATCACCTGCCGATCCTTGATACTGATAAAGCTTTCTGGCGAAAGGCTGATAATGCTGATATCAGGGAGTTCCCAATACGCGGCGAAATTCACGGGATTGGTATTTAGAAAGTTGGAAAACAAGACGCGTCCGTGTTGTTCACTCTCTGCCTGCATGAAGTGTGTATAGTTGATTTGGTAGATGTCGCCGGCTTTTATGTAGCGGATGACCTTTTCAAAATTTTGTTGATATTTCGATTGTTTAAGCTGTACTGAAAAATTATATGGTTGTATTTCGGACACATTGATACCTCGCCGTTGGCGGATGCTTTCAAGCTTTTCTAAAAATGTATCCTTAGTAAAATGTACCTTGGTTTCATGGCTGCGGAATTCAAGAAAATCATCATACGCGGCAAATTGAATTAAAGGGAGCTTGAGTTTTTCCGGAATGGTTTTTTTAATCCCGTGAAGACTATATCCGAGATCGTAGTTGATATAGCCAGCAATTAATTTTCCTCGATGTTGTTCAACAAATTGATAAAACGCGTCAATCTCATCGGATGATTTTATGCGGAAAGAATTGAGGGGATCAAAGGCTAATATCTTAGCCCATCCGTTGGCACTGCCGCTATACGTCATGAACGGCTGTCGCTCTTCAGGCGATAGTTTGTTAAAAACTGAAATCGGCTGAAGCGCTTTAATTGTTTGGCTAAACATGTAAAAAATTCCGCATAATTTGTTCCCCTCCCTCAGTCATAAATGATTCCGGGTGAAACTGGACTCCGAACAAAGGATACCGTTTATGTTCCATTGCCATAATGTCACCCGAACTGTCCCAGGCAGTTTTTTGGAATCCCTCAGGAGCTTTATCAATGGCGAGTGAATGATATCGGGCGGCATAAAACGGATCGGGAAGTCCGGATAAGATAGTAGACTTTGAATGGAAAACACGAGTTGTTTGTCCGTGTATCAGACGTTTAGCAGACTGTACGCATGATCCGAATGCTGTACCAATGCATTGATGACCAAGACATATGCCGAGGATGGGAAGCCTCATATAGAATGTTTCTATAACGGGGATACAAATGCCCGCACTACTTGGTGTTTTTGGTCCGGGGGACAACACAATCCCATCAGGATTTAGCTTTTCAAGCTCTCGCAATGTAATCTGATCATGGGGAAAAACCTTGACCGCAACCCATAAAGACTCTATCAACTGGTATAAGTTATAAGTGAACGAGTCGTAGTTATCAATTAGCAGAATCATGGATAACGATAGCTTATCTCGCTGTGAAATAGATTAGAAATTGCGGCTTTTCCGTGTGGTACCCGAGTTCACAAAAAGCAAGAATTGTGTGATTACCCAAGTCGAAAATCGCGCACGATCCGACCGGTCAAAGTAATTATCGGAAGTCCATTTTCCAATTACTTGATATTGATTCACATCTTGATGTCAATTGAGTTTGTTCACTAGAGATAACCCCCTATTGAGCGGAATGCAAGCATGATGTAAAAAATCACATTTTTGATCTAATCGTTACGAATCAGTGGATTTGGATAGTTGTAGCTGGGAGATATGTGTAGAATTGTGAGTTCTTATATTGAAAAAACGCTACTCATTGGCTCAATCATATTGGGCACTTTTCATTGGATTATTTTTCGATGAGAACCGCGCTTGAGTTAAATGCTATCTGAGGACTGATCGGCATTAAGGTTATTTTGAAGATTATAATAATCTCTCGATCACAACACATGGTAAATTAAATGGCAGAGGACTATTATCAAATTTTAGGGGTCAGCAAAACCGCGACAAAAGAGCAAATAAAGAAAGCTTACAAAAAAATGGCTCTCAAACACCATCCTGATAAAAACAGAGGCGATAAGAAATCCGAAGAGGCATTTAAAAAAATTAATGAGGCTTACGCGGTGCTAAGCGATGATGAAAAGAGACGTCAATATGACCTGCTTGGCACCGAAGGTTTCTCCAATCGTTTTTCTCAAGAAGACATTTTCCAAGGATTTGATATTGGCAGCATTTTTAATGAATTCGGATTTGGAGGGGATAACATATTTTCTCGTTTTTTTGGGGGTGGAAACACCTCCGAGGGGAAATCACCATTTTCATTTAGTTTTGGTGGTGCTCCCTTTGGAAATAATGATCATACAACAAAATCACATCCCAGACATCACCAGGCCAAACATCAAGATACCAAAATCAAACTGTCTTTATCATTCGAAGAGGCCATTAATGGCGGAAAGAAGGCTATTTCATTCAACTCAGGAAAAGGGATCGATAAAATTATTCTGGCAATTCCGCCAGGAATTGAAACGGGTAAAAAACTCAAAGTCAAAGGAAAAGGAGCTATTGATCCTATGACCGGAATGAGAGGGGATTTGTATTGTCAGATATCAATAGTTCCCCATAAATACTTCAAACGGGATGGAATCGACTTAATTCTGGAAAAAGAAGTCCGCCTAACTGAATTAATTATGGGAGGCAAAATAAGCATTACGACCCTGGACCGCAAAAAGATCGAGTTAACGATTCCACCTCATACTCAAAATAATTCTTATTTGCGGGTAAAAGGGAAAGGTATTCACTTAAAAAATAAAACACCGGGGAATCTCTTCGTTAAACTCACAATCAAGTTACCCAAAACATTAACAAATGAGCAAAAAGATCTGATTCAACAGCTCCAAGATACCGGATTATAGCGTATCCTGATTGGCCCGCTTTTGGGGTAGGCGTCATACCCTGAATCGATTACCACCGTCATCCCCGTGCAGGCGGACCATCAGCATCCTCGTCCTTTCTTCATCAACCAAATTATCCGTCATCCCCGCGCAGGCGGAGATCCCTCACGATGAAATTTGCCGAAGCAACCAGGTTTCCCGTCATCCCCGCGCAGGCGGAGATCCCAATGCCCGGCATCCAGATGGTCAGCTTCAAGCAGTTGTCATCCCCGTGCAGGCGGGGATCCCGAATTATTGACGCGGTAGATATATCGCTTGCCCCCGTCATCCCCGCGCAGGCGGGGATCCCAAGCATGGGCAGTTCGTATCGACCGGAAACTTATCGTCATCCCCGCGCAGGCGGGGATCCCAAGTTTTTGGGGTTTTTTATTACTAGTGTGATGATGTCATCCCCGCGCAGGCGGGGATCCCAAATGTATTCCGGTGGGAATATTTATAGAACCCACGTCATCCCCGCGCAGGCGGTATCATGTTGGGATGGGAATTTAGGGCCCTTTTGTCTCGCACATCATCCCCGCGCAGGCGGTATCATGCAGTATTTTGAGAGCGTCGGCGGATTTTTTATCACGTCATCCCCGCGCAGGCGGGATCATGGTAAGGAAATCTGGAAGTATTTGTAAAGTGATCTTATAACAGAAAAATGAAGAACGGTACCGGACACTAACGTTATCCTTTCCGCTTATCAGCCAAGTAAAAAAGCCCAAACAAAGAATATATTGATCGGTGGTTAGAATATGAGTTTGTCTTGCTTTATTATCATTTTATCTATCAAATAAATCACATCTAGCAAAAAAAAAGAGAAAAAAAACACTTAAAAAACACTCCTCGGCGTTTTAAGTCTATTAGCCTTTTTTGATTTACTTTTCTGTGAAAAATAAATACACTCAAAAAATTAATTATTAATTAGTTGTTTAAACCATTTTTAAATAAGGATAATACGGATAATACCTGTTACGAAAAAGCACATAAAGGAGAGGTATGGAAACATTAGAATTATTCTCATCATATATAAAAGTAAGCCCACAGCGGTTCTTGAATATGAATTCTACCAAATATATGGATACGGGAAAAGTAGTTTTTATTCCTCCGAATATTGGGGGAAAAGGATTTGGTTATTTTAAAATAAAGAAAGACATTCCTCTCCTAACTGTTGCTACAGATAATTTATTCTGATGTCTAAACCAAAAAATCCGCCAGTAGCCCGCAATGAAGATTATCCTCCAGACGATATCCTCCGTGAATTCTTAGCGACCCAGAAAAAGGAATTGGGTCTTAAAGCTCAAAGACTTAGGCAACCGAAAACTACTAGCCGAAAAATCAATAGATGCGCAGCTTAAAGACAGAGAAAATGAAAGGGAACATAAGTCAAAAGAAGGTATTAAGCTAATTGTTTTGACAACGATTGTTCTTTTAATTGTATTCGGGTTTTGTGGTTTTACACTTTATTTGGGTAAGGCCGACCTTATAAAAACACTATTTGAAATAGTAGGTATTTTTCTGGCTGGTTTCTTAGGCGGTTACGGTATTGGAATCACTAGAAAACAGGAGGACGAACCACCATCAAAGTCTGAAAAATAAAACCCCCTCACTAAAAAAAGCTCACAGACGTGATCTT
The DNA here is from genome assembly GCA_964549175.1 of uncultured Pseudomonadota bacterium. GTDB lineage: Bacteria > SAR324 > SAR324 > XYD2-FULL-50-16 > XYD2-FULL-50-16 > CAZJUM01. The sequence goes on from CAZJUM010000016.1 coordinate 7,087, forward strand.
CATTCAGGCTTCCGCAGAAATCATCCCCGCGCAGGCGGGGATCTCGATAATCAATTTATCCCCTTTGGGAGCGGCTAACCATCATCCCCGCGCAGGCGGGGATCTCGAATTGCCGCGATTTTTGGAACTGGCAACGGCACGGTCATCCCCGCGCAGGCGGGGATCCCGTCATCCGGTCATGAAAACGATGGATAATGTTCGCGTCATCCCCGCGCAGGCGGGGATCCCGTGTTGTTGTTGTGGATGTTTTTTTTGTCCAGCAGGTCATCCCCGCGCAGGCGGGGATCCCAAGATTTTCACCATGGTTTAGTGTTTTCCTTTTCGGTCATCCCCGCGCAGGCGGGGATCCCAATTTATTTTTTCGATCACTAATTGCGTATCTTGCGTCATCCCCGCGCAGGCGGGGATCCCAATTTTGTTTAAAAATCATATATTTCAATTAGATATCTAATTTTCAGGATTACGACTTTTTTTTAATCAATGGTCGTGATAAACTAAAATTTACTATACATAATAATTCGGACCGTTTATTGAAACTGCAATCTAAAGGAAATAGCGTGGCAAGTGAAAATATCCTGATATTAACAGACCCTGAATTTGAAGATAAAGTGCTAAAAAGCGAACTACCGGTATTGGTTGATTTTTGGGCTGAGTGGTGCGGACCATGCAAAATGATCGCGCCTTTTTTGGATCAGCTCTCTGATGAAATGAAAGGGAAAGTTAACATCGCAAAAATCAATGTTGATCAGAATTCAAAATACGCTGAACAATTCGGCGTCAGAAGCATTCCATGTCTGATTTTATTTAAAAATGGTGAGCTAATCGATACCGTAGTGGGAGCTGATCCCGGCAAGATCAGGAAAATGGTTGAAAAAGCCTGATTGTATTACCAAACAAATAGACTCTATCCTGGCAGTGTGTTTTCGCTCAGGATAGAAATCTTCCATTCAAAACACCTGCGACTCTCCGTCCTTTATCGCCTCATCCGATATTTTAAATCTTGCTCCAATGAAGAACGTTCTACTAAAAATCGAATATGACGGCACCAGTTATCATGGCTGGCAAAAACAAACAAATACTGAAACTATTGAACAATCCATCCAATCGGTTTTGGGAATCATTTTTCAATCAGAGATCACTTTGCGTGCTTGCAGTAGAACAGATGCGGGGGTGCATGCCAAAGGCCAATTAGCGACAATTAGTATTCCTGATGACTTTCCGCTTCAGCGTTTGTTTTCCAGTGTTAACTCTCTTCTGCCTCCGGATATTTCCATTGTCGATATCGTTGAAGTTGGATCGGATTTCCTCATAAAGAACGAAAATACGGGCAAGCGATATATCTACCGCGTCAATAATTCTTCAGTACGCATGGCAATTGGCCGTAATTACTATTGGTGGGTTAAACGGAAATTTGATTTGGCTCCAATGCAATTAGCGGCATCTAATCTGGTTGGAACTCATCATTATTCTGCTTTTCGGGGCAAAGGATGTACCCAGAAAGATCTCTCTAAGACCATTACTATCGCGGATATTGAGGAATCTTATAATTCCGGTTATCGACATCTCAAATTTACAATTGAGGGATCCGGATTTTTAAAGAACATGATTCGAATTATTGTTGGTACGTTGGTAGAGGTAGGAAGAGGAAAAATCAACCCTGGCTCGGTTCAGAACGCACTGAAAACAGGTTTGCGGACCGATGCCGGTTTAACCGCGCCAGCTCAGGGATTGATGTTGGATAGAATTTATCTAAAAAACAATCCCTTTGATGACTGCGGTTAAAAATATAAAAGAGGGGAATATCCCATACGCGTCAAGTTAACACCGCATCAACATGCTCAAACCGTGACCCGCGGTTTGAAGCGAAAATTTCCGGGTAACGGATGAGTCTGTTTATTGGCTCAAAACCGGTCTGATCGCGTTGTTAATCAGGCGTAACTTAGCGATTCAAGAGGAAGTTATGAGAGAATTTCAACTAAAATTAGCCGTCGCCAGAGGTGAAATCAAAGCCGATCTTTTGGTAAAAAACGCACAGGTCATTAACGTATTGTCCGGTGAGATTCATCAGGAAAATGTGGCGATCCATAGTGGCCGGTTCATTGGATTTGGCGATTATGAAGCAGAGACAGTCGTGAACGCGGAAGGGTTGTTTATGGCACCGGGGTTCATTGACGGACATATCCATTTTGAGAGCACCATGCTGACTTTGCCTGAGTTTGCGAGAGCTGTGGTGCAACGGGGAGCCACGGCGGTTGTGATTGATCCCCACGAAATAGCCAATGTGTTGGGATTAGATGGCATTTACTATGTATTGCATAGTATTCATCAATTGCCTCTGGATGTGTTCGTGATGTTGCCTTCCTGTGTTCCGGCAACACCTCTTGAAACATCAGGGGCTTCCATCACCCATAAAGAATTGAGCTATATGATCCGGGAAGAACGTGTGGTGGGAATAGGCGAAATGATGAATTTTCCGGCGGTAATTAACGGAGATGAAGAAGTCCATAATCGTATTGAGACAGCTCAGTGGAAAAAGGTTGACGGGCATGCGCCGGGAATTACCGGCAAGCAATTAAATGCCTATGTATTTTCCGGAATTGAAAGCGATCACGAGTCCGCAACGGCGAAAGAGGCGAGAGAAAAACTGCGCAAAGGGATGCATATTTTGGTACGAGAAGGAACCACCGAGCGAAACCTGGAAGATATTATCAAGATCGTAACCAAAGAAAACGCCTGGCATTTTTCTTTTGCCACTGATGATAAACACCCGGATGATTTAATGGAAGAAGGGCATCTCGACTATTCTGTGCGGAAAGCGATATCATTGGGAATGGACCCGATTATCGCCTATCAAATGGCTTCGATCAATACCGCCAATCATTTTAATTTAAAGAATGTGGGGGCCATTAAGCCAGGTTATTGGGCTGATTTTGTTTTGATGTCCGACTACAAAAAAGTAAAAATTGAAAAAGTATTTAAAAAGGGGGTTCCGGTATTTAAAAATGGGAAATTGATCGATTTCCCCAAACCAACACCGCCGACGGTTCGAAGTGCGATGGATCCCGCCGAATTGTCTCGGGAACTATTGAGAGTTCCTGATGAGGGAAAGAAAATCAAAGTTATTGATATTCTGCCCAATCAAATCATCACCGATCAACATATTACTGAACCCTTGGTGAAAGATGGTTTTGTCGAGTCGGATATCATTAACGATATACTTAAAATAGTGGTGATCGAGAGACATAAAGCAACGGGACAGATCGGTAAAGGATTTGTCCGCGGATTTGGATTAAAGCGAGGCGCGATGGGGTCCACTGTCGCCCATGACTCCCACAATATTGTGATTGTCGGCACCAACGACGCGGATATCTATTCCGCGTTTCAACATTTGAAAAATAATAAAGGGGGATTTGTTGTTATCAACAATGATTTTGTGGTCGCTGAATTGCCCCTGCCGATCGGAGGGTTATTATCAAGCAAATCATTTGAAGAAACAGCCGCCGACCTGAAAGCGCTGAAGCAACAGGTTCAAACCTTGGATGGCACTCACCCCGCGCCGTTTATGATTTTGTCATTTCTAAGTCTCAGTCCAATCCCTAAACTCAAAATCACAGACCTGGGATTAATCGATGTGGAGAAATTTGAAGTCACCCCATTGTTCGTAGATTAACGGAAACTCTCTGATGAGCCGGATGTTATTGATGGCAACCATTTTGGGGTTGGTTTTGTTTGGCAAAAGAATACACGCGTCAGACAATTTCATTGTTATTTGATATTATATCTTCCCTTTAGGGCGCTTATGCTTTTAACCTTTGAGGGCGCCCCTGCGAGGGGTTAACAAATACAAGCCCCCCGATCCTGCCGGATAATTAACCAAAAATTAAGTTGACTGAGTCAAATTTCAGCCATAGCATGCATCAATAATACGCATATACGAATAATAAAATAAGTATGTAGAAAATATAACCTGATTATGTACTATTAACATTCTAATTTGCCAATAATGCCTGTCATCCCTGCGAATGCGGGCATCCGGAAAACCATTTGGTTTCTTAGGCTTTTATTGTTAGATTCCCACTTTCGCGGGAATGACAGAGGGGGGATCAAAGAAATGAGCTTGCGAATTGTACATAATCATAAAATATAAACCACTTTTAGTATCTGACGATTGTTAATTAAGAATATTAGTAGCTGAATATCTGGCCTCTTCAGGGGAAACTTTTACACAGGACAGGAAAAAGCTCACTAAAAAAGGATAATGATGGCCCGAGTTAATCTAAGAAAAATGAAAATCAACCAAACTGGTAAAATCGCATCGATCAATGTTACCGGAGAATTGGGAAGGCGCATTCGCGATATGGGCTTAACCAATGGTACTGAGATTAAGGTTCAAGGTAAGGCCCCTTTATTTGATCCTGTCGCGATCCGTGTGCGGGGGTTTACTTTAAGTTTAAGAAATAGTGAAGCGGATTATATCGATGTGGAACTAAAGTAATCATGACGGCAAATGTAAAAAAACTCTCGGTTGCCTTGGGAGGCAATCCCAATTCGGGCAAGACAACTTTATTTAATGCCATAACAGGGGCCCGTCAGCATGTTGGAAATTACCCGGGAGTTACTGTTGAGAAAAAAGAGGGATATCTTGTTCGGGAAGGAACGGAGTTACACATAGTGGATTTACCCGGAACCTATTCATTGACCGCGTACTCGGAAGATGAACTGGTGGCTCGTAACTTTTTAACGGAAAGCAAGCCGGAAGTCGTTATCGATATTGTTGATGCCTCGAATCTGGAACGTAATCTTTACTTGACCATTCAACTTCTGGAATTGGGACTGCCTGTCTGTATCGCGCTAAACATGATTGATGCCGCTCAAAAAAATGGTGTAACCATTGATGCCCAAAAACTTTCTTCCTTAATGGGAATTCCTGTGGTTCCGACAATTGCCAGAAGCGGAAAAGGTAAAGAGGAAGTTATTCAAGAGGCCATCAACCTGGCAACGCAGCAGTCGTCTTCAAGAAAACTCAGCATATCATATGGTCAGGACCTGGATGAAACCTTGATTGACATGGAAACGATTATTTCCGGATCGGAGTTTTTGACGCGCGCGTATCCGGCGCGTTGGGTGGCCATTAAATACCTGGAGAGCGATCATCAAGTCATCAGAAAAGGAGAGCTTGAAAACGCGGAAGTTTCCGAGACACTTCAATCGATTGTCAGTAAAACCAGTCAACATGTCAAAGCGACTCTTGATACTTATCCCGAAGCGTTAATCGCCGATTATCGGTATGGCTATATCAGCTCATTGCTCAAACAAAATGTGGTAAGCCATACTTATGATCACAATCGCTTACAGATTTCAGATAGAGTTGATAAAATCGTGACCAACCGCGTTTTGGGGCCTGTCATTATGTTGGCGGTTGTTTTTTGTTTGTATGAATTCACGTTTACTTATAGCGCGATACCGATTGGCTGGTTTGAAAGCTTTTTTGGATGGTTGAGCGGTTTTGCGTCCGAAGTCCTGGCGGATGGATTACTGAAATCGCTGATTGTTTCGGGAGTAATTGACGGGGTCGGTGGCGTCCTGGGGTTTGTTCCTTTGATTATGTTTATGTTTTTTGGGATATCCATATTGGAAGATTCGGGATACCTGGCTCGAATCGCCTATATGCTTGATCGTGTGTTTAGTATGTTTGGTCTGCACGGAAACTCAGTCATGGCATTTATGGTATCCGGCGGAATTGCGGGAGGATGCGCGGTTCCGGGTGTGATGGCAGCCAGAACCTTGAAATCACCGAGGGAAAAACTAGCGACCTTGTTAACAGTGCCATTTATGAATTGCGGTGCCAAATTACCCGTAATGGCTCTATTGGTGGGGGCTTTTTTTGGAAAAAACGAGGCGATGATGATGATGCTAATCACCTTGATCGCATGGTCTGGGGCATTAATTGTATCCAAAATACTTCGCTTAACTGTTATTAGCGGACCACCAACACCATTTGTAATGGAATTGCCACCGTATCGTCTGCCGACCCTAAGGGGATTATTTACCCATACTTGGGAACGGACTTGGCAGTATATCAAAAAAGCAGGAACAATCATCCTCGGAATATCAATTATCCTATGGGCGATGATGATATTTCCCGGATTGAACCAATCGCAGATCAATGAAATGGATGCCCGGCGAGCAACCATTATGGCATCTGTCGCTCCCGCTCTTGTTGAGGAAATCAGCCTGCTTGATGAAGATGAAAACCGTACTCTTTCCGACAAAGCGGCTACTCTCAATAGCGAATTGGAGCGCATTGATCGCTTGCGGGCCGAAATGGCGTTGAAAAATTCAATCGCTGGTCGTATCGGGCAATCAATGGAAGGAGTCTCTCGCTTGGCCGGTTTTGATTGGAGAACAAGTATTGCTTTGATAGGAGGATTCGCGGCAAAGGAAGTCGTGGTATCGACTTTGGGAACCGCTTACTCAATGGGAAAAATCGATCCTGAGGATACTGACTCATTGGGTGATACTTTGAAAAAAGCACCGGGCTGGAGTCCCCTGGTGGCACTGTGTTTGATTCTGTTTACCATATTTTATGCCCCATGTTTTGTGACAGTCGTGGCTATATCCAGAGAAGCCGGATCATGGAGGTGGGGTGCCTTTTCAGTGATTTTCAACACGACACTTGCCTTCGGTGTCGCTGTCAGCGTCTATCAAATCGGAACTTTATTTGGATTTCTGGGGGCTTAATATGGATGGTATAATTGTTTTTGTGATTGTGATGGCCGCGGTCTTATTTATCGGGCACCGATATTATCGACAATACAATGGATTGCGTGAGTGCGCTTCGGGTTGTTCTTGTGATGGCAAGAAAGGACAAGCACAGTGTGAATCAGCCCGGATTCCTGATATAGAGAGCTCTCAATAGATTAGGAGGCGTGCCGACCAGTGATGGGAGCAACGCCCCGGTATACTCCGGGACCTCGCTTTTTTTGAGATGCTTCAAATTAAACTGCCCTAACCGCTTCTAATTTTGATGGATATCGTATGAAGCCAATGAAGATCTTTCGTCTATTTGGGAGTACTATTCTTTTTCAAATTTTAAAAAGACATAAACAACGATCATACCGATGATTGTAGTAAGAATGGTCAGTAACTCTGCTGATCCCAGGGCTTCCGGGATTCGATTATCCAAATAAACCGTTTCCGTGCCAACTTTGACACTATGTTTAAAGGGCCAAATCGCCCAGAGCGATCCAATTACCAACCCCAGCAACACTCCGAGTGTATGATCATGGAAATTAGTGAGTAAGTAATTTAACAATCGCGTAAATAACAGAATTCCCACCACACATCCGAGCGCGAATATCCCCAGTAAGGTGAAGTCTCGATTTACGATTGCTGTTAGTATTTCGAAATATCCCCCCATAAGCAATAATAAAAAAGATCCGCTGATTCCTGGTAAAACCATACCGGAAATAGCTACTATCCCCATGATGAAAAACGCTAAATAGGAGATAGCACTTCTCGCGGGGCCTGATGCCGCTGAGCCGCCGGTGTCTTTTACCCGGACATCTTTTTGAAGTTTGATTTCATGTTTTTTCTGAGCTTTTTCCAATAAATCATCACTTGATACGGTGTTGCTGACTCCCCAAACAGAGGCTGCCCCGATGATCACCAGAATAATAACAGTCAGCGACTTTTTTTGGATTAGACGATATGGTGATACAACGGATAACAACACCAGACCAAAAAAGAAGCCGTAAGTGGGATTATGCCATTCGATCAGTAAGAAAGTCATGATTTCAGCCAGTGCCACGATAGCAAGCATAGCCCCGATACCTAATTTGATTAGAAAAAAAGCGTCGATGCGCTCCGTTTCCGATTTAAGATTCTGTAAAGCCTCTTTATTAAATAGCAATGATCCGAAGAACACTTTAAACGTCGTTGGTGAGATATTGTGAATGGCCGCGATCAAGCGCACGTAAAACCCCAAAACCAGTGCCATCGTTCCTCCGGAAACTCCCGGAATAATATTGGCGATTCCGAAAATGGCTCCGTGAAGTAGATCTTTGACAATATGCATTTTATTATAGTGATTAAATTGTCGCGACTCTCATCTGAATCGCTTATCTTTTTGATGTTATAAGTCAAAGCTAGCTGTATTCCAGTGAACTTAACAGGGATTTTTTTATCTTGTGGTGTTTATTAATGAAGCGGTACGCCCTTTGGGTTCGTAAATCAATCCGTCGTGAGCGATAAAAGGGTCTGGCTTGAGGTCGGGGTTTGCGTCGGATGCGTTTGAGTATGCCCCCTTCAGTTATGATCATTTCGGACGAATGAAGGGTATCGGTGAAATTGAACATAAAAAAACAATGATCGGTTAAAACATGACCCATCGCCTTATTGATGCGGTAAACGGTCTAAAACAACAAATGATCGGGTAGAACAGGCATGGCACCTTTTTGAGAACAAACATAACAGGCGACCTGATTGGCGCGAAGATTGATTTCATCCAGTGGTCTTTGGCTAAGAAATCCCATAACCACAGTCGCTGTAAAAGAGTCGCCGGCTCCGACGGTATCGATTATTTTAACCGCTTTGACTCCGGCAAAATCACTGTCTTCTGTTCCCGAATATAAGCGACTGCCATCGACACCTTTAGTGAGAACGATAAGTTTTAATTCGTGTTTATCCGTTAGTGTTTTGAGAATCTCAGATTCCGATCCTTTGATGTTGAATAAATCGGCAATCAGGACGATTTCCTCATCGTTGAGTTTAAGAACATTGCAAAGAGCTAGCAGGCGATCAATCAAATCACGGCTATAGTAGTTCAATCGAATGTTGATATCGAACACCCGTAAGCAATCCTGGTGTGCTTGTTTTAGTATTTCTTGAATGGTATTGGCTGATTCGGGCGTTCTCTGGGATAATGACCCGAAACAAATGGCATCAAGGTTTTGAACCAGTCGCACGGTGTTCTCTGAGCAAGGGATATGATCCCATGCGGCATTTTCATGAATCCGGTACACCGGCTTGCCGGCATCATCAAGTTCAATCGTGACCACACCGGTTGGATGCGTATGATCTATTGTGATATAGCGATGGCTCAATTTAACGGAATCAAGATGTGTGATAATCTTTTGTCCTAAGGTGTCGTTTCCAATCGAGCTGATCACATAACTTTGAGCACCATGTTGTTGGGCATGATAAGCGAAATTAGCTGGTGCTCCGCCGAGTTGTTTTCCCTCCGCGTATAAATCCCATAAAATCTCACCCAGTCCGGCGACTTGGAATTTGTTTTTTCCTGAGTTCAAGAATTTCTCTTTGTAAAATAGTTGTCTGGCATGGCTATCGGAACTTTATAATTTCCGGCATATCCATCGCGATTGGACTTAAAAGTCTTACCACAGCGAAAACTTATGTGAATATCGAGACTTTTTTTCTTCGTTAAGATTAATACTTCCCGCAAACCACGGGTCTTTTATACCAAGAGCGATAGTAAAGATTTGATTTGTCAACATAGCCCGAGTAAGAATGAGTTTTGATTAATCGCCCGAAACCAAAACTTTACTTTTATTACTCTATGATATCAAGGATAATTGGTATTTGATGCTTTTTGAAACCAGGCCCGTTATTAAGGTTACCTATACCAAATGACGAGGACCAATAATAACAGCACATGATCGAATCGTTGAGAAATTTGATGAGAAGTATACGTGTTTTTGAAGAAAATAAAAGGAAGAAGCCAAAAACAGAATTGAATTGAAATGTGTAAGAATGTACAGGGAAGAAAAGGTAACAAACGAAAATCAAGTTGCGACGAGAGGTTCAATTTTTGACTATTTCTCATCGAACTGTTGAGAAATTTGGTGAGAAGTATACGAGTTTTTATGGATTTAGTGACTTATTTTTTACCACGCGAATCGAATTTGCGAAAAATACTAAATTTTCCAATTCACCCATAATTGGCGAAAATGAAAGCTCTATTTGATTATTGTAATATGGTCTGTTATGCTTATGCACGATTTACCTGTTTTTTACTAATTGCACAGCTTCTTTGTGCTGTCTCAGTGTTTTTATTTTCGGAGGAAAAAATGAAGCGATTCAGCTTTATCGGAGTTATGGTGTTAATGGCAGGCTTGTGCTTTTCGACCAGCGCACTAGCGGCTAACAAATTGAACATGGTCTGCAGTGCGGAAATCGACTGGTGTCAATTGATGGTGACAGAGTTTGAGAAAGAGACAGGGATTAAGGTCTCCATGGTACGTAAAAGTACCAGCGAAACGTTTGCTCAGATTAAGGCGGAACGTAAAAATCCCAAGCTCGATATTTGGTGGGGGGGAACAGGTGATCCTCATTTACAAGCCGCGGAAGTCGGTCTGACTCAAAAATACAAATCTCCCAATTTAGATAAGCTACAGGATTGGGCAATTCGTCAAGCCAAACAATCCGGATACAAAACCGTGGGTATATACGCGGGCGCTTTGGGAATGGGATATAACACACAAATTCTGACCAAAAAGAATTTGCCAGCTCCCAAAAGCTGGAATGATTTAATCAAGCCGATTTACAAAGGTCATGTTCAAATGGCTAACCCGAACTCATCAGGAACAGCATATACGACTCTCGCGACGATTGTGCAGGTGTTTGGTGAGGACGAAGGATTTGAGTTTATGAAAAAACTTCACTTGAATATCAACCAGTACACCAAATCCGGTTCCGCGCCAATTAAAGCGGCTGCTCGAGGCGAAAACACGATTGCCATCACGTTTTTGCACGACGCTGTGAAGCACGCTGTCATGAAGTTTCCTATCGATATGGCCGCTCCGTCAGAAGGCACGGGTTACGAAGTGGGTTCCATGAGTATAGTGAAAGGCGCTCGAAATCTAAAAAACGCCAAAAAATGGTATGAGTTCGCGCTGCGCGCGGACATTCAATCAAAGGCAGCCCAGGTGAAGTCCTACCAGGTTCCTTCTAACAAAATGGCTCAGGTTCCTAAAGAAGCCCCTCGATTGGAAGATATTAAATTGATCGATTACGATTTCGCCACATTCGGCTCCAAAGCAACCAGAAGCAGATTGCTGAGAAAATGGGACGAGGAAGTGAAGCCCATCGCTCGATAAGATCTTATTCCATAATCCATAAATAGATTCCGGGATTTTATTGAACAACGGACTATGATAGCTGCCTTTAAGGTGAAATTCCGGAAGATTTCATGACCGAGATAAATGCCCGCCTCAGATATTTTCCCTTGATGACTCGGTCTGTTTTTTAAATGAGGGGAAACGCTTTATTGAACCACCCGCGAATTGATTGCGAAAGAGGCTTGAATTTTACAGAGCTCAAAGCTTATGCGAAAAATTATACTAATATGGTTGTTGGTCGGATGGGTTGGCTATTTTATCTTTCCCTGGTATGCGATTGAGGATGGAATTTGGTCATTGTCATGGATTCTTGAGGGCTATCCATTTGATGGTGATTACGCTCCGGTGGTTCTGCAAGCGTTTGTAGCCGGAAAATGGTGGCTGCTCCCGATTATCATTCCTCTGGTAGTGCCGTTGTTTGTGATTAATAAACCTCAATCATCGCCTTTATTTTCCAAAACGTTGATATACTCCGGTGCGATTGGCCTGGCGTATTCACTGATTCAAGGATTCATCGTCGGGATTGCCGGCTGGGAGTTCGCGCTTCTCAATTCGCTATTGGGTGAGCTCGAAATCACGCAATATGGCTTGGGGTCAGGGGCCATGTTGGTCATTTTATCATTTCTTTTTATATTCACATCGGGTCTTGCCGCTCGTGGTGTGATGAAAGGAGATGTATTTGTGGTCGGGTCCATCGGAGCCGTTATCACTTTGGTCGCTACCTTTGTCTTTTTCCCTGTATTCGGTATTCTATTAAGCGCGTTCAGAACAGAAGAAGGAGCGCTCGCTTTATCGGAGTTTGCCGAAAAATTCGTCGGTCGTAATATCTGGTCAGTCTCGTGTTTTTATAGTACAAGCCCATGTGGAGCAGCTTGGAACTCACTGTTGCTGGCCGTTGTTGTCGGTGTGATATCCACTGTATTGGGATTAGCTATCGCGCTGGTCGTCACTCGAACCGATTTCCCGGGTAAGAAGTATTTAAGATCCGTCAGTATGCTGCCGATTATCACACCACCATTCGTGATCGGCCTGGCGATTATCCTGCTTTTTGGCCAAGCGGGTGGCGTCACCCGGTTTATGGAATATACCTTTGGTATCGAGCCCAGTCGTTGGATTTACGGTTTTCCCGGTGTGTTGTTTGCCCAGGTATTGGGATTCACCCCTATTACTTTTTTGTCCATGATCGGTGTTGTGGAAGGGATTAGTCCCTCAATGGAAGAAGCGGCTCAAACATTGAAAGCAAATCGTTGGCGAACTTTTAAGACTATTACTTTACCCCTGATTCGGCCCGGATTAGCGGCGGCTTTCCTCGTCTCATTTATCGAGAGTCTGGCTGATTTTGGTAACCCGATGGTATTAGGCGGTGGGTTTGATGTACTTTCCACACAGATTTTCTTTGCTATAGCCGGCGCCCGAAATGATCAGGCTTTGGCGGCGATTTTAGCGATTGTTTTGCTTATTTTTACCCTCGGCGCTTTTTTTGCCCAACGATATTGGGTTGGGGAAAAATCATATATCACCATTACAGGCAAGGGAGATTCAGGGATACACGCCAAACTTCCTCAAAGGGTTAATCTAATTGTTTTGACTACTGTGATCCCCTGGACCATTTTAACAATTATTATCTATAGCATGATTTTATTTGGAGGCTTCGTCACCACTTGGGGATTTGATCACAGTTTTACCTTGCGCCACTATTTCGACACTTTCGCTGTTGTTGTGGGTGAACATGGATTGGTATGGTCGGGTTCCGCTTGGAACTCCTTTTTTACAACGATCACGATCTCTGCCGTATCGGCGCCATTAACAGCTGCCATAGGGCTTTTGGCAGCTTATCTATTGGTGCGACAAACCTTTTGGGGTAAAGAAGCATTTGAATTTGGGACAATGCTTAGTTTCGCAATTCCGGGAACAGTGATTGGAGTTAGTTATGTGATAGCATTTAACGTTCCTCCGATTGAACTGACCGGTACCGGAATTATTCTGATTATCTGCTTTGTGTTTCGTAATATGCCGGTTGGGGTTCGGGGAGGAATTGCCGCCATGAGCCAATTGGATAAAAGTTTGGATGAGGCGTCTTTGATGCTTGGTGCCAATAGTTTTGCCACAGTTCGGCGAATCATTCTGCCATTGTTGCGTCCGGCTATTTTATCCGCCGTGACTTTTGGTTTTGTGCGTGCCATGACGGCGATCAGTGCGGTGATATTTCTGGTCAGCGCCGACTACGATATGGCCACTTCCTATATTATCGGAAGAGTGGAGCAGGGAGAGTATGGCATTGCTATTTCTTACTCATCGATCCTCATTGTGATCATGCTGTTGGTAATCTTGGCATTACAAAAAATGATCGGAGTGCGAAAAATTCACCGTGTAGGGGCGTTGGTTCAGGAAGTGAGATAACAAGAATATAAATACCAGCAAACACCATAGACTTGCTTGATTATGCGCAATTCACAGCACTATCCGGCGTTTAGGCATTGTCATTCCCGCAAAAGCAGGAATCTAGAAGCTCTAAGCAATAACTCCGACTTACGTTCCGGATCCCTGTTTTTTGTTCAGAGTATCGCGAATTCAGCGTGGGGATGACAAGTATTGCTAGTGAATCAGGATGTTAATAATACCTTATCCGTAAGATTTTTTATAAAGCAATTATGTTAAAGGGTTAAAATGAATATTGAGATGAGTGCCGCCCCGGTCGAATTTAGAAATGTCACCAAAGCATTTGGAGAAGTCGAAGCGGTTAAAGAGGTTTCATTTACCATCGAAGCAGGAACATTGGTGACGCTGTTAGGTCCCAGTGGGTGCGGTAAGACAACAATTCTGCGTATGATCGCGGGACTTGAATCGGTAACCAGGGGACAAATTTATATCGATGAACAAGATGTAACCAAGCTTTCCGTGACCCAACGTGATGTGAGTATGGTATTTCAGTCCTACGCGTTGTTTCCTCATATGACAGTGATGGAAAACGTTTGTTATGGTCTGCGGGAGATGGGTAAAAACAAAGCTGAACAAAAACAGATCGCCGAAGAAGGGATGGCCATGGTCGGTTTGCATGGCTTTGGAGATCGGATGCCCAATGAACTATCCGGAGGTCAGCAGCAGCGTGTGGCGGTGGCCAGGGCATTGGTTTTGAAGCCTAAGGTCTTATTATTTGATGAACCCCTGTCAAACCTGGATGCTAAACTAAGACGTAAGGTTAGAGAGGAAATCCGGGAGCTCCAGCAAAAAATGGAACTTACGGCTGTTTATGTGACTCATGACCAGGAAGAAGCCATGGCGGTTTCCGATAAAATTATTGTCATGCGAAATGCCGAAATTGCCCAAATGGGAACCCCAAAAGAGTTGTATCAGGCACCGAGCGATCTGTTTATCGCTGATTTCATTGGTGACGCAACCATCGTGAAAGGAAATTTCTTAAGAAAGGAAGCTGATCTAGCGGTGATTCAATTACCGGATGTAGAGATTAAGTTGCCACATAGAGATATTCAAAAACTGGAAGGGGAAGTTGATATCGCCATTCGCCCGCATGCGCTTCATTTGACAACAGAAATAAAAGGAAACTCTATTCACGGAACTGTAACCAAGTCTACTTATCTTGGTGGTCGAGTCGAATATGAAGTGGATACATCAATGGGGGAGTTGTTCGCGGTGGATCATAAATCAGCGGAGGCCATTCCTTTGGGGGAAAAAGTCTCTGTTGAAATTGGAACCATGGGAATCGCGCTGGTAGGAGAATAAATAAATGATATTAATATGGTAAAAATCTTGTAACTGTTCAGCTAATTTTTCTCTGGTGGCTCCATAGTCTCGAAGAGCTATGGA
>CAZJUM010000017.1:0-21915 GCA_964549175.1 uncultured Pseudomonadota bacterium
TCAAGTAAAAAATGAACTTTTTTGCACTTTTTTAATAAGTTCTGAATAGATACAACTTTCTAAAGCATTTAGGACGATTGCTCGCTGTGTCATCGTTGACTTGTTTTCTGGGTGATAGTGAAACCCTGACTGGTTTTATGGGGCGAATATCTATAAATTTGCCAGAAATATTCTTAATTCGATGAAAAGAAGCATAAAAAACTCGTAATTCGATTAAAAAACGATAAAAATCTACTTAAATCGAATAATTTTTATTGACTCTTGTCGATTTCTTTAATACCTTTAATTCACACAATGGCAAAATGGATTCGAACTAAACGCGATAGTCCATTTGCTTACTTCTTTGCTAAACGCGATAAGATGATCGTAAGGTCATCTTAATAATTCCGCAAAAAAATTTTGTTCAGATTTTAACATGCGAGTAAACTAGATCGCTGCATTCAAAGCAGTGTTGTTTAGAATCAGACAAGAATCATATTGAACGGAATCGAATACAAATCCATAGGAGTAAAAATGGGATTAGACAAAGAGAAGGTACTGCGAGAATCCTCTCGCATCCTGAACTATATTCTAAAAGATGAATTAGCCGATAATGAAAAGGATCAAATTGTCAGTGACGCCATTGAAAACTTTAATGCTCATATCAATCCGGGGTGGTTAAAATATCGAAAATCAGTATCGACCGACGCCACATTTATTGAATGGGAGGATTCCCAAGAAACCTTTAAGGATATGTATGGGAACGAGTTTATAGATTGCTTGGGAGGATTTGGAATCTATACCGCCGGACATCGTAACCCGGACATTGTCAAGGCCGTGCAAGCTCAGCTTAATCGCTATTGCTTACACAGCCAGGAGCTTGTGGATCCGTTAAGGGGATACTTGGCCAAGTTGGTGGCGATGATTACCCCAGGTGATTTACAGTATTCATTCTTCACCAATGGTGACGCGGAAGCTGTGGAGATGGCTTTGAAACTAGCCCGCCTCGCTTCAGGTAAGCATTATTACATTTCAACTGTGAACGGTTTTCATGGGAAATCACTTGGGGCTGTTTCCGCAACAGGAAAAGGAGACTATCGGAAACCGTATCTGCCCATTATTCAAGGCGTGCAACATGTGGAATACGGTAATGCCGAAGCGGCTGAAGCAGCCATTAAAAACTTGATTGCCGTTGGGGAAACAGTGGCGGCCATGATTGTAGAACCTGTACAAGGGGAAGCTGGGATTATACTACCTCCGGAAGGCTATCTAAAAGAGCTGCGAGCTATCTGTGACAAGTATGAAGTCTTTTTGATATTTGATGAAATCCAAACCGGTATGGGCCGTATCGGTGCTATGTGGGGGGCTGAGCTGTATGATGTCGTTCCGGATATCATGACATTTGGAAAAGCGTTTGGCGGTGGCGTCATGCCAATTACCGGTATCGTCGCCAGACCTCATTTGTGGATTGATGAGCTGAAAGAAAATCCATGGATTTTAGGATCGCCTACCTTCGGTGGGAACCCATTGGCTTGCGCGGCAGCCATTGCCGCAATCAACTTTACCTTAGAGCACGACCTTCCCAAGCAGATTAAAGAAAAAGGGGAGTATCTCATGGGTAAGCTGAATGAATTGAAACAAAAATATCCGATATTGGTTGATGTTCGAGGTATTGGTTTGTTGATCGGCTTGGAATACCCCATTCCGGAAATCGGGTGGGCGGTTTCAAAGGCTTTATTCAAACGTGGCATTATGACGGGAGGCACCTTAAATAATGCCAAGGTCAACCGGATTGAACCGCCAGGTATCTTGAGCTATGACACTTTAGATAAAATCGTCGCAAAATTGGCTGAAAGCTTGGATGAAGTCGACGCTGAGTTCAAAGGGAAGTGGTAAAAACTGTTAATGCGTTTCATTCGCATTGAACATATGTCACTCTGATTACCTATTCCGGCGCTTGGTAAAATGTCCGCAACGAACTTGACTTGTACTGTCATTCTAAGGGAATCGAAGGATCTTTTGGACTATGAGATTCTTCATCTCGTACAGAATGACACAGGTTTGAATTATTGAACATAAATTCAAGTTCGTTAACAACGCTAAAAGACTTTTGTGTCATTCCTGACTTGACCAGAAATCCATATTCAATGGGAGTGATGCGGAACCTGCATCAAGGCGGGATGACAAATGAGCGGATAACAGCGCAATGCCAGGTGTCATAGTTTCGGGTCAGTGAAATAGGGATTCATATGGATGGCATGGTTCTGTTTCAATCAAAACATATGCGAATGCTAGTCAGTGCCGATTTAAAGGATAGTCGCTTGGGTGATTATGGGAAAATCACCTAGGCCACTTAATCCCAGTGGTCCATGAAAGAAAAGGAATTTAGGAACAGCAACAAGCAACTATTATAACAAATCATAGTGCCCATTGGAGGCAGGAATGAAAAAAGTTATGGTAATTGGTGTTGGTGCGCAGGGAAGCACCATCGCCAAACGATTAGAAGAAGAACTGAATGTTGAGGAGATTATTTGCGCGGATTATGACGTCAAAGCCGCCCAAACATTGGAAACGGAGTTAAGCAAGGCAAAAGCCGTTCGGGTTGATGCAAATAATATCGCTGAAATCGTAAAAGCAGCAGGGGGATGTGAGCTTATCGTAAATGGTTTGGCGCCTGAATTTAACATGACCGTCATGGATGCGGCGCTGAAAATTAAGGCCCATTATCAGGACTTGGCGTCCGGACCGGTAAGTGGTCTGGGCTTTGTTGAAACCGTGGAACACCAATTAGGGCGTGGTCAGGAATTTGCGGATGCTGGCCTGGCTGTATTGATCAATACGGGATCCGCACCGGGAATTGCCAATATATTGACGCGTGAGGCCTGCGATAAGTTTGATCAAGTAGAGACCATTTGGATTTTTGTTTACGACGGCATTTGGTCCAAAAAGTTCATCCCATTTTGGTGGTCGCCGAAAACAGCCTTCGAAGATATGGCAGCAAAACCAGTTATTTTTGAAAACAGTGAATTCAAGCGAGTTCCTCCGTTTAATAATCCGCAAATGACCAAATTTAGAGGACTGGGGGAGCGTTTAATGGTCGATCATGAACACGAAGAGCCGGTTACTATGGGGCTCTTGGCCGATAAATACTTGAAAGGAGTGAGGAACGTTTATTTTAGATACGGCGGTCCGGGGTGCGAATTGGCTAAGTATTTTTATGATATGGGGCTGCTTTCGGAAGAACCGGTGGAAGTTGATGGACAGCAGGTGATTCCCATGAATTTGATCTCTAAACTAACTCCGGCGGCACCGAAGTATAAAGATGAAATTCAGGCTGTTCTTGATGAAGGGATGCATACCGAAGAAGGGGCGTTTTTGGTGCGAGTCGAAGGTGAAAAAGAAGAGAAGCGCATGACCATTGATACTTATGCCAATGGTCCTGGATTAAGGGAAGCATTTGAGAAAGCCGGCATTACTCATGAATCTTTTTTTACGGGGCAAGGGGCGTTTTTATTCACCAAAATGCTTGTCAATAACAAGATCAGCATGACTGGGGTGTTTCCTCCCGAAGCGTTCGACAAGGAAATGAGAGCCTATTACATGCGTGAAGCCAAAAAACTCCACATCACCTTTGATGAATTTATTGAAAACGGATCTTATTAACCATAGAAGAGATTGCCATATTTATCTTCGGTTTATTTGCAATGACATTAGGTTCATTGCGAGTGAAAGCTGCTTTAGTTGGCAATTTCCGGTTCACCGAGCAATTGCCAGATGACCTGCTTGATTTGTTTGACACGCTCTTCTCGAGGCTTTTTCTCAGCCTCCATCGCACATCGAAAATCCAACCCTTCGATTAACGAATCCAGCACGAATGCGATAAAATCCGGATCAATGTCGATTTTCCGCCGTACCTCCACATAGCGTTTAATTTCACCGTAAACAACTTTGTCAAAGTGTTCGATGATTTTGTGGAATCGCTCTTTGATTTTGCTGTTTCTCAGAGAAAGATAGAAGCAACCGTAATAGACTGTATTATCAAAATTGGTTTCGAAGTCAGTTCCCAAATAATAATCAATTACCGCCGCAAGGCGCTCTTCGGGATTTTCAATATTTTCCACTAAGCATGCTATAATTTCAGCTTGGTCCTTGCACATATAGTCCACCATTTCGAGGAACATATTCTCCTTGGTGCCAAAATAGTGGACGATAAGCGGATTGGTGACATTGATATGGCCAGCAACTTTGACGAAGGTTGTATTCTCAAATCCTTCCTGGGCAAAGACCTCGTAAACTGCCTTTAAGATTTCTTTCTTGCGCTCGCCCGATCGGTTTTTTCTGGCCATGCGTGTGCCATATAAAAAGTATATGGGGAGGGTTGTGATTGACTTGTGCGATTAAAACGGTTTGATCAGCGTGTTGTCAATTGACTTCGTTTATAGCACTTCAATGATACGCTCAACCGTGATATCCAGCTTGGCCGCCTCATCTAAATAATATGCTCGTTGATCGGATTCTAACGCTTCCGGAGGAAATAGTCCGGCTTGTGAGATCTTATCATTAACGAGCATTTTGGTGAAAAGCGCGCCACATTGCCCTGTTAAATAGGTTTCACTGGTTAGACCGGATTTGCGAAATGCATCCTGGCATGTTGGTGTATTGACATAATTATCAATTTGAACCTGTTTACCTTCTCTCTCTCCGATCACCCTAATCAACAAAGCACCGGTATCTGACTCAAGCCCTTCATCCAAAATCTCTTTGATTTCCGACTCATATTTTGGGGCGGCTGGTGTCAACTTCAACACGACATCACGGGGAGCGATGATCGTTCCATTGACATCAATGGGTTTATCGGAGAGTAGACCCATCTTATAAAGCGGCTCGGCGAACTCAACCCCAAAGCCACCATACTTAAACCATATGTGTTGGGCTCCATTCAGGTATTTATTTGCCAGTAAACCCATTGTGACTGGTTCATCGTGGGCGTGCTCAATCAGTCGAATTTCCTCGTCAAAGCCTTTAAACTTAATCCATACCGGCCGACTAAAAGCTTCAGTTTCGACAACTTTTCCATTTTCAAAAATGTAGGCCATATCATGCATATCGGCATAGGCGACTTCCGGTGACCACCAGAATGGTAAAAACCGCTTGGCTTTCACCCCTTCATACACAAAGATATGTATCGCTCCACAGCGATCTAATTCATCGGTGGTTGCGCGGGCAATCACATTGACCAAACCAGGCGCCGATCCGGTGCTGATTAAAGCAGTAAGTCCGGCTGCTTTAAATTGATCGCTTTTGGTGGTGAGCATGGTTTTGATTCCCTCAACATAGTCGATCCCTTCATCATCGCCCGCAGCGAAATCTTGATAATTGACCTTTGCTCTCAAAGCAGCTTCGATCACACGAGAGGCAAATGAGATAGGTAGCGCATTAACAACAAGATCCGTTCCTTTGGCTGCATTGATAATGTTCTCGATGTTGCTGGCATCTACCTGTAATGCTTTGACTTTACTTAAAGTGCCTGCCATTTCAAGAACAGCCTTTTCATCGTAATCGGCACAAATAATTTCTGATACCTGAGGTTCTTCATTCATGCGTTTGGCTACAGTACTGCCTTGAGCACCGGCACCAAGTATAAGTAATCGTTTCATAATCCTCTTCTTGGTTTATTTATTTAGTAATAACTAAATTAATTTAACAAAATCTATCTATTATAATAAGGGATAATGTCAATTAAATTTGAAAATAAACTGAGTAATAACTAAATAAATATTTTTGAAGGAAAACCCAAATGACCGAAAATCAAAACACAGTTAAAGGCATTAGTGAGATTAAATGTGCATTAACGTTTATAAATCGCAGTGTCAAAGTTAATAATATCCATAATATGTAAGTTTATTTGACTTTATTCTGCGAAATTCGTAATAATTTAATAAAAAAGACCTTAGGCTGAGTTAAGTCGTTATGATCTGTTTAACCATCAATAGGAGGTGAAGATGCCACTACGCATGAAAAAAGCTGGTTGCACAGGGTGTAAATTGTGTCAATTGGCTTGCTCCGGAACGCATGAAGGTGTGTTTAATCCGGAAAAAGCCCGTTTGAAAGTCAAACATGAATACAGCGATACCGGAATTAATATCGCCATAAACTTTTGTAATTTTTGTATGAAATGTGAGGAGACATGTCCATCCGGTGCCATCTCCAATAACGGAAAATGGATGATGGTAGATTACGAAAAATGTATCGGATGTGGAACCTGTCGAAAAACCTGCCCGTTGGATGCACCATATTTAAACCAAAATAAAAAATCAGTCATTTGTGATCTCTGCGAAGATTCGCCAAAATGCATGGAGTGGTGTCCAAAGGGGGTTATTTTCACCAAAAATAAAAAGGAACCAGTCAGGGAGGAGGCATCATGAATAGTTTTTTAGGAAAACGGTTGTTTGTTGATTTGACAAATGAAACTATTGAAACAAAGGAGATTCCTAATGATTGGGCAGAGCAGTACACTGGGCAGAAAGGCTTGGGAACTCGAATTCTGATGGAAGATTTTGATCCCAAAACCGATCCCTTGGCTTCGGATAATAAACTTGTGCTCACCTCTTCGATTATGGCTGGTACGATCGTTTCTTGTTCTGCTAAAATGGCCATAACGACGAAATCTCCACAAACCGGTACCATTACCGACGGTTCCATTGGAGGTCATGCGGGAGCTGAACTTAAATTTGCCGGTTATGATGCCATCGAAATTGTCGGTAAGTCCGATGATTTGTGCTACCTTTATTTAGATCCGGATCATGCGGAAATTCGAAGAGCCCCGGAATTGAAAGGATTGGGAACGTTTGAAACGGAGAAACAGATCAAACTATTGTGTGATGATAAGCAGGTCAAAGTACTTGCTAATGGACCGGCTGGTGAAAATTTGGTGCCGTATTCATGTATTTCCACTGAGCGATATCGTCAATTAGGCCGTGGCGGAATCGGTGCCGTGTTTGGAAGTAAAAATTTAAAAGCCATTGCCATTCGGGGATGGTTGGATGTGCATGTACCGGATATGGAAAAATGTATGGCTGTGGCGGCAGAACTTCATAAAAAGGATGAGATCAGCTCTCCGGAAAATATGATTTATACCGACGGAACGCCTGTGTTGGTGGATTTTTGTCAAGAATCGGGACTTTTGCCCACTGAGAACTTTAAAAAGGGACGCTTCGAAGGATATAAAAATATCAATTCCCCAGCGTTGAGCAAGGTGCGTAAAAATAAGAAGGCTTGCTTTTCTTGTGCGATTGCCTGCGGTAATTATCTCAAGTCGGGCCAATCCGAAGTCGAAGGTCCTGAGTATGAAACCATCGCCTTGTGTGGTTCGAATATCGGTAACGATAATCGAGAAAAACTTCTGGAGTTCAATGCGATTTGCGATGATTTAGGGTTAGATACCATATCCGCGGGGGGAAGTATCGCCTTTATGATGGAGATGACCGAAAAAGGTATCCATAATTTTGATATCCGATTTGGCGAAACCGATAAAGCACTAGCTCTTCTCAATGATATTGCGTTTAAACAAGGCACCGGATTTGATGCGTCAATGGGAAGCAAGGCGCTTTCAGAAAAATACGGTGGCGAAGAGTTTGCCATGCAGGTCAAGGGAATGGAACTTCCTGGTTATGATCCTCGTGGCTCCTGGGGCATGGGTGTTTCTTATGCCAATGCACCACGCGGTGGATGCCATATGACAGCCTATACCATCGAATCGGAAGTGTGGGGAGACCACGATCCGTTCACCTTTGAGCAAAAAGGAAAACTTGTCGTAGATTTGCAAAACGCTCAATTTGCTAAGTTTTCTATGGGTGTGTGTGACTTTTGGCCGATTGCCAGTGATACCCTGGCCAAATTATATGAAGTCACATACGGTGGCAAATGGACGGCAGAGCAAGTCGATGAAATTGGAGAACGTGTCATCAACTTGCAGCGCATGTTTAATGTGATGAACGGTTTTTCTAGAAAAGAAGACAAACTGCCGGATCGTCTCCATAAAGAAATGCTTATGGAAGGTCCACCAAAAAATAAATCTATGACGCGAGACGGATTCGACAGCGCCATGGATGACTACTACCATGCCAGAGGTTGGGATTCCCACGGCCGCCCTACATTGGAAACAATAGCCAGACTGGGTATTGAAGGGCAGTTTGTTGAAGCTTATCTGGCTTGCTTGGCTCAATAGCCATCGTTTCACTCTATCTTGATTTCACAAGATAGAGTGGGTGTTACGGTCTATTTAGAAATCAGGAAAAACTCAAAATGGTTTTGGACTGCCAGCGATCAATACTATTATGTTGTTCATTTGCATTGAACTCCAGAGGCATTGCGAGTGAGACGAAAGCGACTGCGGCAATCTCCTCAAGCTATTAAAAGAGACTGCCACGTTGTTTCACTCCTCAAGAAGCCCCACTGCTTTTACTGGTATCGATGTAAGTGAAAGCGGCTATAGAAAGTCGCCTCTCGCATGGATGAGAATTTGGCGATAAATGAATGATTTCAAAGTGGTATTGTGATTATTAAGAAGACAGATATTTCTTCAACGTGGTTTCCCACTATGCATTCATTGATAGACGATATGGCGATGTATACGAATGGTTTTGCCTTATTGCATTGATACTGTAAAGATTTCACTGAAATTCATCTCTGAGATAGCAGCGCATGAGTTTTTGCAAAGGCTGCTCCAAAATAATAATATAATCTCTCCCCCAGGAAGTGATATGCCCAAAAAGAAAGAGAAGAATGAGAATAAGATTAAAAAACTGGATAAGACGGATTGTAAAATCATCAATCTTCTTCAGAAAGATGGCAGCCTTTCGAACACCTTTATCGCTAAAGAGCTTGGAATTGCTGAAGCGACAGTGAGAACGCGCTTGAAACGTTTGATCGGCGAAGGTTATATCAAGATTGTGGCGGTGGGTGATC
This sequence comes from uncultured Pseudomonadota bacterium, assembly GCA_964549175.1. GTDB lineage: Bacteria > SAR324 > SAR324 > XYD2-FULL-50-16 > XYD2-FULL-50-16 > CAZJUM01. Next base: position 8,947 of record CAZJUM010000017.1, read on the forward strand.
CCTATAAACTCGGATTCGGGATTACGGGTAACTTTAAAATCCGGATGGATATCAAAAAGAAAGAACATGTGATTAGTGAAATCATGAAACTTAAAGAGGTGGTTTTTGTGAACTTAATGACAGGTACAATGGATATTGATGCCGATTTTATCGTTAAAAATCTCGATGGTCTGAACGAGTTAATTTATGATAAAATTAGCAAGATCGACGGAATGCTCGCTGTTGAAACATCCTTGATTATGAAGCAGCTCAAAGAAGATTATGCCTGGGGGATCGGGTTTGACGAAGACTAATAGCCCCCTACTTCGCTAGTTATGTGATTGGCGGAAACTGTGCTGTGTTTAAGATCACTGAACTACAGTTCAAATAGATGGAATCAAACATGGAGAAAAATTGGGTAAGATGGATCTAAATAGTAATACCACATAATCTGATTGAATAAATTGACACCAAGTGTGAATGATATTTTTATTAGTTTTAGCCGGTTTCATCGCATCAGAGCTATTGTGAGTGTTTTCTATTACAGCTTTGAGATCCGTTTTGATCTGCTGTGACGAGGTAAACTTTGCCGGCACCAAGTAGGATGAAAATTCTAAAAAACCAATCGTATTGTATAAACAGCATAGCTGTAATCGCCACAGAATACGAGTAAAAAAGTTAGCCTTGGTTGGTTGGATTGAAATCGCTGGTGTTTGCAGTGTGTGCCGGTAGTCAGTTTCTGTTAGTTCTGAGCGGCAAAATATTGGTTTTTCCCGGAGTCATAGCAATTGTGGCTTGTAAATTGAGTAAAGCTATGGAACAATACCTTATCGGTTTTAGTTTTTCAGGATAACCGGGGAAAAATAGTTCTTGACCGATATGATATCCAACCAGTATATGTTTAAAAATTCCTTTTTGATAAAGGAACAGAAAAGTTAAAGCAAATACTCTTGTCAAAACTATAAACACTGTGTATGGTAAAAACCAAATTCCAGATGACCTGGAATATTTGGTGAATTCAATAAGCCTGAAGCGACACCACCGTATGATATCGAATCGCTGCGGGGGGCTTTTTTTCAGATAGTGTCAAGACATCTATAAAAAAAAACAAATCCTTCGCAGCGTTCTTCTCCCCTCCGCAACTCACCACTCTCGTTTGAATCAATGAAAGGCTACATCCATGTATACACCGGAAACGGTAAAGGAAAAACTACGGCTGCTTTAGGATTGGCTTTACGCGCTGTTGGTGCCGATTATAAAGTGTTCATCGGGCAGTTTGCCAAGGGGACCTGGTATAGTGAACTCGATGCCGTGCGCATGCTTTCGGATCACATCACCTTAAAGCAATACGGGCGAGGTGGATTTATTCGAAATAAACCCTCAGAAGTTGACGTGCAACAAGCTCAGGCTGGTCTGGAAGAAATGAAACAAATTATTTACTCCGGCGAATACCAGGTGGTTATAATGGATGAGGTCAATATCGCCGTCCATTACCAACTCATTACGGTCGATGAATTACTGCAATTGATGGATAATAAAGCAAAGTCTGTGGAACTGGTGATTACGGGGCGGTATGCGGACCAAAGGATTGTTGATCGTGCTGATCTGGTAACAGAAATGAAAGATATCAAACATTATTTTCAACAAGGTGTAAAAGCCAGAGTCGGTATTGAAAAATAGCCACACTTTGATCAACTTTATCATAAATATCATTATTCGGAATGAAATCTTTAGTGATCACAGCACCTTCAAGTGGCAATGGCAAAACGACGATGACCTTGGGAATTATTCGGGCGTTGAAAAAAAAGGGATTGGATGTTTGTGGTTACAAAGTCGGACCTGATTATATTGATAAAGCATTTTTAGAAAAAGCGTCCGGAAAACCGGCAGGCAACTTGGATTTGCATCTGCAAGGAGAGCGGGGATTGCGATATTCGCTGTCTCAGGCATCGTCTGAAATCTGTGTGATCGAAGGCGTAATGGGATATTTTGATGGCATTTACAATACCTTCCAAAATTCAACTTATGATGTGTCGCAAAAGCTACACTTAAATTCAGTTCTGATTTACACACCCAAAGGAGAAATGTTTACAACCATTCCTAAGATTAAGGGAATGGTAGATTTTAAAAATTCGGGGATACGCGGGGTAATATATAATAATGTATCGGCTTATTACTACTCTCTTTTGAAAGAAGCAACCGAACAGCATTTGGACATCGAAGTGTTGGGATTTATGCCCAAGATAGACGATATCGAGCTCAAAAGTCGATATTTGGGATTGATACAAAGTGTGGAGATTGAAAATTTGGAGCAGGTGATCGAAATAACAGCTTCAGCGATCGAGCAACATGTTGATTTAGAGGCATTGATCGGTTTGATGGTTGAGGTTCCCACGGATCATCGTCCCAGCTTACTCCCTGAAATTCCCCAAAATAAACTCACAGTAGCCATTGCCCATGATGAGGTTTTTTCCTTTTACTATAAAGAGAATATCGAGTTATTTGAAACGTTTACTAATGTTAAAACGTTTTCACCGATAAGTGATCAAACGATTCCTGAATGTGATTTACTTTATCTCGTGGGTGGCTACCCGGAGGTTCATTTTCAAGCGCTTTCACAGAATCAATCGATGTTGCGTTCGATCAAAAACTTCGGTGAGGCCGGGGGACATATTTTTGCTGAATGTGGCGGTATGATGTACCTGACAGAATCCATTGAGAATACACCTATGGTGGGATTGTTTAAAGGGGGTAGCCATTTGACCGATAAGCTGCAGCGATTTGGCTATATTGATGTAACGATCAATCAAGACTGCTTAATCGGAAAAAAAGGTGATCGATTAACCGCTCATGAATTTCATAAATCTGTTACGCAAGTTGATGCGCCTATGGTGTTTGATATCCAAAAAACCATGGGTACGAAAGAATGGCAGTGCGGTTATCAATATAAAAATATAATCGCCGGGTATCCTCATTTTAACTTTTTAGGAAACATGCGAATGTTTCAATCCCTCCTGACCGCTATATCAAAATAATCCCCACCTGCCCGTGAACGTGCTTGCGCTCGTAATCGAATCCAAAGAAGTCTCACACTCGATATCCGGAAAAGCAAGTAAGAGCACGATGACAAAATGTAATCAGTTTTATACTGGTACTCAACATAGCGGTATTCTTACTCGCACTCGAAACCACCAGACTTTTACTCTTAATTCTCTCTGAATAATATCCGTTGGCGCTCACGTGAGCGGGCACATTAAGCCCTCATTCTGGTGGTAACGCCAGAACCACGTTTTTTATCTCCTTGATCTCTCGAAAAGATGGTGATAGGGTGAAATTTTAGTGATAAAAATGATATTTAAGGATAAGAAATGAGAAAAGTAAGCAAAGATTTTTTAAAGAATTTGGTATCCCAAGCTTCACCGTCGGGTTTCGAGCAACCGGCACAAGGTATTTTTGAATCCTATCTCAAATCAATCGCTGATGAAATTATTGGTGATTACACCGGGAATAAGATCGCTTTATTAAAAACGAAAACCAAGAATCCGTTGAAAGTGATTCTGGCAGGTCATTGCGATGAAATCGGATTGATGGTCACGGCTGTTGAAGATACTGGTCAAATCCGGTTTACGACCATCGGTGGTTTTGATCCGGCTGTTTTACCGGGACAATATGTGGTTTTGCATATGAAAAATAAGTCTATGACGGGAGTGATCGGTAAAAAAGCGATTCATTTGTTAAAAAAAGAAGAGCATGGCAAGGTAAGAAAGGAACAATTATGGGCTGATTTTGGTTTTGCCAATAAAAAAGAAGCGGAAAAATTGGTTCGCGTCGGTGATCCGATCTCTTATAATCCCAACTATCTTGAGCTGCAAGGCGGCAATATTGTGTCCAAAGGATGCGATGACAAAGTTGGGGTATTTGTGGTGGCCGAAACCCTGCGATTGCTGGCAGCAAAAAGCGCAAAAAACAAATGTGAGGTTTATGGCGTTTCGACCGTCATGGAAGAAATTGGTTCTCGGGGAGCGATGACTGCCGCAGCCAGGGTGAAGCCTGATGTTGGCATCGCCATCGACGTCACTCATTGTACGGATTATCCGGAGGGTGATAAAAAAATATTCGGTGAAGTCATTTTGGGAAAAGGCCCCGTGATTGCGCGAGGTGCCAATATCTCACCAATTTTATTTGATAAATTGGTCGCATTGGCTGAAAAACACGAAATTCCCTATCAAATTGAAGCCGCACCCCAAGAAACCCCAACCGATCTTGGTCCGATTCAGGTATCGGGAAAGGGAGTTGCCACAGCGTTGGTATCGATTCCCAATCGTTATATGCATACCCCAGCTGAAGTCATCAATCTTAAAGATCTGGAAAACGCCGCTCGTTTAATAACGGAACTAGTTTTCTCATTAACACCCAAAACCAATCTGATTCCGTAGTCAATTATCGATGAGTAGATCCCTTTAATGTGACTTAATCCCCGGATCGAGGCATTTTAGGATTCTGTTCAATCCGGACAAGTTATTATTAATTACTCCCTGCCATTCTTCAGGTTTGTGTGGTCCGCACTATATCATTGATCCACAGGGAGGAAGGATGGCTTTAACACCGGACAATACAACCAAACGGAATCCAGGCGGATATGTGTTGAGAAACTGGAAAAGGCAGGAAGTGTTTTACCCTGATCCTGAGGATTGAAAAAAGAACTAAATGATTTTTTGATTGCTTGGTTTTCGTAATGCGAGATGGTCCCTCTTTTGAGCTAAAAGTTGAGCTGGCTTAGTTTTAATTGTGTGCGACTATTGCTTTTTTTAAGATAACTTGGTAGCCGGTTCTTTTATGAAAGCGTGATCTTTCTAAAATTCCTTCCGTTATCCACCGGTTTTACGTAATCACCAAAATCCGGAACTCCAAACGATCACTTTAGGGAGTAATCATGGAAATAAGTTTACCCGACGAATCGAAGCGGGAGCTTCCTGAAGGAAGTAGCGTTGTCGACCTTGCTGGAAAAATCAAAAAACAATTGAAAGGTAGTGCCTTGGCGGCAAAAATCAATGGGGAGATGAAAGCACTCACCACCATCCTGAATGATGGTGATGATGTTCAGGTTATCACCTTTGACGATGAGGAAGGCAAATATGTTTTCTGGCATTCGTCCGCGCACTTATTGGCTCAAGCGGTTACGCGCTTGTTTCCCGATGCCAAGCCGACCATCGGACCACCCATTGAAAATGGATTTTACTATGACTTTGCCAATCTTAATATATCCGACGCGGATTTTCCGAAAGTGGAAGAAGAGATGCGAAAGATCGTCAAAGAACGCATAGTCCCTAAGCGAGTCGAATACGGATCCAAAGAGGATGCGTTGAATGTGTTTGCTGATAATAAGTATAAAAAAGAGATGATCGAGCAATTGGAAGAAGGATTGAGCGCTTATCAACAAGGTGATTTTGTCGACCTGTGTCGGGGACCACATGTTCCCCATACCGGCATGATTCAGGTATTTAAGGTAATGAGAACATCAGGTGCTTATTGGAGAGCTGATGCGAAAAACGACCAATTGACTCGTGTGTATGGCACCTCTTATCCGGATAAAAAACAATTATCCAAATATCTCAATTTTTTGGAAGAGGCGGCAAAACGGGATCACAGACTGCTGGGAAAACAGCTCAAATTGTTTTCGTTCCATCAGAAAGCTCCCGGAATGCCATTTTTTCATCCCAATGGGATGATCATTTGGGGTGAATTGGTGAAATACTGGGAAGAATGCCATAAAATTGCCGGGTATCAGAAAATCAAAACTCCCGTTATCTTGACTCAAGATCTGTGGCAAACCTCAGGCCACTGGGATAATTTTCGGGAAAATATGTATATCACCGAAATCGATGATAAGGCATACGCTATTAAGCCGATGAACTGCCCGGGTGGTATGTTGGTCTACAAAGAAGATCAATACTCATATCGCCAATTTCCGCTGAGAGTCGGTGAAATAGGACTGGTGCACCGTCATGAATTGAGTGGCGCTTTATCCGGGCTATTCCGTGTGCGATGTTTTCATCAAGACGATGCGCATATTTTCATGACACCGGAGCAAATTAAATCGGAAATTCGCAATGTACTGGATTTGTCTGGCAAAATGTATGAGCAGTTTGATTTGGATTGTCATTTGGAGTTGTCCACCAAACCGGAAAAGGCCATTGGAACCGATGAAGAGTGGGAAATCGCGACTAAAGGATTGCAAGACGCGCTGGATGAAGGTGGTTTTGATTATGCTATCAATGAAGGCGATGGGGCTTTTTACGGTCCTAAAATTGATTTGCACATTAAAGATGCCACCGGCAAAACCTGGCAATGCGGTACTATTCAATTGGACATGCAACTTCCCGAACGCTTTGATCTGACTTACATTACTCCCGAAGGGGATAAGCGGCGTCCCGTCATGATACATCGGGTGATATATGGAGCTTTTGAACGATTTTTCGGGATTTTAGTGGAGCATTACGCCGGAAAATTTCCGATGTGGTTATCACCGCGTCAAGTGCGAATTTTGGCGATTACTGACAAACATAACGCGTATGCTGAAGAGGTTTGTCAGCAGTTCATCAATGCTGGCCTGCGCGCGGAAGCTGATTTAACGACCGAATCAGTCAATAAAAAAGTTCGCGTGGCTCAACTTGATCAAGTCAATTACATATTAGTAGTTGGCGATCGCGAGATTGAAGAAGGCACGGTCACTGTTCGGGCAGCGAATAAGGTGCTCGGCGCTCGAAAAACGTGTGAAGTGATTGACAGCTTGAAAAATGAATATCGATCCCGGGTGAATCGGAAAAACGCTATCGATTAATGGGATGGAAAACAACGAATAGGGAACTGATGTTCCCTATTCTGTGATCCGCTAAAGACTATTGCCAAGCCGTTTGACTTTTCCCCCATCCTCAAAAAATGCACTGAAATGGCACCGCTTATTTCAATTTTGCTACCCATCTTCAATGCTGAATCACTACTGTCTGATTGCTTTGAAAGTATTAAAACACAAACAATTCAAGACTACGAAGTGATTGTGGTTAATGACGGATCAAGCGATAACACTTCTAAACGCTTAAATGAATTATCTGATCATGATGCCAGGATTCGGGTTTTTAGCTTTGAAAAAAACCAGGGAATTGTTTCAGCTTTAAATTTTGGATTAAATCAATGCCGCGCGCAATGGATAGCCCGGATGGATGCTGATGATCTGATGAAACCGAAACGCTTGGAAAAACAATTGGCTTATATGAAGCAATATCCGGACGTTGATATTCTGGGATGCCAGGTGGAAGTGGTACGATTAGATGGTGATTTAACGCCAGGACAAATTCGATATCAGAATTGGAGCAATTCACTGTTAACGGATGAACAGATCAAGCGAGAGATATTTGCCGAATCGCCCATCATGCATCCAAGCTTCTTTCTGAGCAGACAAGTGTATGATACCTTGAAGGGATATTCCTCCCATCCCTGGGCAGAAGACTATGATTTTTTACTAAAGGCTTTTACCCGAACCCTGAGCTTTGCCAAATTACCTGAAGTATTGCTCATCAAACGTGATCACCCAACTCGCGTGGTTCGCGTTGATGATCGTTGCAAACGCAAAGCGATGTATCAGGCCAAAGCACATTATTTTAATCAACTGCCAATAATACAGGAAGGAAAAAAGATATTTGTGATCGGCACCGGACCTTCCGGAAAGCAGGTGGCGATCGCATTAAAATCGAAGCAAATAAGCGTGGGTGGGTTTGTTCACCAGCACCGACACACTCACCATAAAATGTTTATGGGTGCTCCTTTGGTTCACTTGTCTGAAGATAACGCCTCTGAGTTTTTCTTGAAGCATCGTGATGTTTTTTTTCTTTTGGCGGTTGGTAAACCAAACGCAAAAAAGCTTCTGGAAAATATATTAGCCCAAAACAAACTGAAACCTGGCGTCCATTTCTATAAATTCATTTAAGATGAGTCCATGAACGCGCTATCCATTGAGCCGGTAAAACTCGTTGCGGCCGTATTGTATCAAAACAGCGAGGATTTTGAATTGGCCAAGCAATTAATGTCCGATGCATTTTCCAGGATTGATTATGAAGGTGACGCGTTTCCTTTTGTGGAATCAGACTATTACGAAGCCGAAATGGGGGCAAAATTAAAACGCTTGATGATTTCTTTTGATTCCTTAGTGATGCCTGATCAATTAGTCAAAGCCAAACAAACCACCCAACAATTGGAAAAACTATTGGCCAATCAAGGTAATCGAACCGCTAATATGGATATTGGTTACCTTGATATTTTTAAACTGATATTGGCTTCATACAAAGGTCGCGGCAACAAAATCTATATGGGAGAACAGATCTGGGCTGATATGATTCTGTATTTTGAAAAAGGCGATTATCAGCCCTTTGTATGGAGTTTCCCCGATTTTAAAAGTGGGATCTATAATAAGGATCTTAAAGTAATTCGAAATATATATAAAAACCAGTTGAAAGAGTATCGTGTTAAATTGAAAAATTACCCGGAGTATTCACAAAATTCCGGTAAGCTCAAAACAACTTAAATTATGGCGATTGCGGCAATTGTATTTGACCCGGTGGTGTTCTGATCGACTGGAACCCCCGCTATTTAGTCAGTCCTGAAAAATGATTTTCGATAAAACCATTGAGGTGAGTTTCCCGCTAAATCTATGGGTAAAAAATGATGGTTTTAAAAATTTATCAATAGCTTAGCTGTTCACGCTCTTTATTGGTAACAAACCGCCAATGAAATATGGAAAACTAAACAACCAACAGCTGAAGCTGGTGGTTGTTTAGTGGTTTGAACCTCAAATAACCCTATCATGATCCGAGCTCATTGTACAGTTATTTCATATGGTTACCTAATATTTCTCGGGTGTTTTCTAACCCTGAAATGTGAGTATTTATATTTTAGAAGATGTGGTGTCTGTTTATGAATCTAAGAACTTGTAGTACGGAGGCTATTTTTGAACATTATCGTTGTGGGAAGTATTAATCTCGATACCAATCTAAAACTCCCGGAACTCCCCGAGCCCGGTGAAACCTTAACAGCTGATCAACTCCAATACACCTTCGGTAGCAAAGGGGCCAATCAAGCGGTCGCCGCGGCGAGGCTTGGCAACAAAGTTCGAATGATTGGCGCTGTGGGTAATGACGATACCGGTCAACAACTGGTGGCTAACTTGCAAAAAGCGGGGGTGGATACCAAAGGGGTAAAAACCTCATCCAAATCCAGCGGAGCCGCGTTTATAACTATTGATCAACGAGGAGATAAGACGATTATTGTGTATCCGGGAGCCAATTCAGATGTCGACGAAGCCTGGGTTAAAAAGCATGAAATGCTCATCAAACAGGCGGATTGTATGATGTTGCAACTGGAGTTGCCCGTTGAGACTATAGTGGTTGCGGCTCGTATGGCTTACGAACACGGTGTGAAAGTGATATTGAACCCGGCTCCTGTTAAAAAATTTCCCAAAGAACTCTATAAGTATTGCGCTGTTGTGACACCCAATGAAAGTGAATTAAAATGTCTGACATTCGGTTCTGATATAGAAGACGGATGTGCGCTTTTGTTGAGGCAGGGTGTAAGTGCCGTTGTTGTGACATTGGGGAGTTCGGGATGCTTTTACAAGGATCAAAACAACGCCTTGCATGTGACCGCGTTTGATGTTGACCCTGTAGATACTACCGCTGCTGGTGACGCCTTTTCAGCGGCGCTCGCGACTAAACTCGGACAGGACTCTCCGCTCAAGGAAGCCCTCGAATTTGCCAATGCCGCTGGGGGGTTAGCCACAAACCAATTAGGTGCCCAAACCTCACTTCCTACTCTGAGACAGATCAAAAAGTTTTTGAAACATCATTAGTTTATTCGGGGCTCAAATTGAGCCGGAGTCGAACTTTCGGTGGTTTACACCCCATACCCGACACCTGCCCACTTGATGAAACTTCCTCTCTTTCTCCGCGGGCACTTGACAAGCTTTGCCTAAACGATCATTTCTATTTAACCAACATTCGGCATTATTCAGGAAGTTATTGAGCGATGAAAAACTTTTATTTTAATTAAAGGCTTTGTTGTTTTACACTGAAGCATCATCTGAAAAGAATCCCGTGACCCATGGCCCCTTATGAACCAGATTCAAATTGACCTTCAGTCCGAAATAGGAGAGCTGGAGCATGTCATTATTCACACTCCGGGTCCCGAAGTTGAGAATATGACACCCCAAAATGCGGAGCGAGCCCTATATAGTGATATTTTAAATTTGTCAGTGGTTGAGCAGGAATACGCGCAATTTAAGCAGGTATTACAACTCCACGCCAAAATCCTGGAAGTCAGTAAATTGCTACTCGTGGTGCTCAAGAAAAAAGGGGTTAAAGAGCAATTACTAAAAGATATTATTCAATTTGAGAAAATCAATGAGAATATTGATTACTTAATGTCCGTCGATGATAGCGAAGTGGCCAGGATGTTGATCCAGGGGGTTATCATGAAAAAGGATAACTTAACACGCTACTTTAGTGAAGAACGATACTCTTTACGGCCCTTGCATAATTTTTTCTTTACTCGTGATTCAGCAAGCGCGATTGGTGATCATGTCTTGATCAATCGGATGGCCAGTAATGTGAGAGAACGGGAAAGTTTGATTATGGAATCCATTTTCAAGAACCATCCGATGTTTGCCACCAAAACCCATAATCCGGTTCGATCTCATTGTTACCTACCTGAAATCACCACAGAAGGAGGCGATATATTGATAGCGAGGGAAGATATATTGATGCTCGGAACCGGAGTTCGTACCTCTTCCCAAGGTATTGATTATGTATTGGAACAGGTTAAAAAACGGGAAGGTGTTTCTCATATTATTGTACAAGAACTTCCGGAAACACCAGAATCCTTTATCCATTTGGATATGGTATTTACCTTTCTGAATCAGGAGCATTGCATGGTATTTGAACCGCTTGTCATCACACCCAATAATTTTAGAACGGTTCATATCACAGTGGATAATGGGAAAGTGACAATTCGCACGGAAAAAAGCATCCCTGATACACTTAAAAAATTGGGAATGGATCTCAAACCCATCTATTGCGGTGGTCACAAAGACAAGCGGGTCCAAGAACGAGAACAATGGCATAGCGCCGTCAATCTCTTCGCGATGGCACCGGGGAAAATCATGGGGTATGGTCGAAATGTGTATACTTTGGAAGAGTTGAATAAATATGGATTTGAAATTCTGCCGGCTACCGATATCATAACAGGTAAAAAGGTTCTGAACGACTATCAAAAATATATGGTCACCATAGACGGGGCAGAGCTTCCCCGAGGGGGAGGAGGCGCGCGATGTATGACGATGCCAATCCGAAGGAAAAAAGTGAATTGGTAAACCAATATTTTTTCATCCGTATATCGGTAAATGCTTGCGCGATGAGGAATGATCAACGAATATACGCCATGTCGTTTTTTATCATCCGCGTTTGGAAAATGATCAATCACCATGGCCGATTAAGGTCCTAACTCCTTCCCTTTCTTGGATTGATTGGTTCAATGCCATGTGGTTATGATTTTTCGGGAGATATTATGAGATTTGTTCATTCAATTGTTAAAACCCCCGGAGCATCACTGACACGGGGAATCACAACCAGTCAACTCGGGAAACCGGATTATGAGTTGGCCCTCAAACAGCATGAAGCTTATATTCAGGCACTGAGACAATGCGACCTTTCAGTCAATGTTTTAAAGCCCTCAGAGGAATTGCCGGATTCGGTGTTTATCGAGGATGCCGCTTTGATGACATTGCACTGTGCTATTCTTGCCAATCCGGGTGCGGAATCCAGAAAAGCCGAACCCGCCGCGATTGAGTCCACCATTCGGAAGTTCTACACCAATCTGTTTCGAATTAAACCACCGGGAACGTTGGACGCGGGTGATGTGATGATGGTGGGAACGCATTTTTACATTGGTCTGTCAGATAGAACCAACCGTGAAGGTGCCACTCAGTTAATCGATATTTTAAAGAACAATGGCTTAACGGTTTCTACGATTGAGATGAGTGAATCTTTGCACCTAAAATCGAGTCTGTCCTATCTTGAAAATAATGTTTTGTTGGCAAGCGGTGAATTGGTCAAACACGGTGCGTTGAAAAAATTCAATATCATTGAAATTCCCAAAGAAGAAGCTTACGCGGCCAATAGTCTGTGGATCAATGATAGGGTGCTGGTTCCCGCTGGTTTCCCACAAACTTTGAGACGTATTGAGGAAGCTGGTTATCGCGCGCTCACCGTTGATATGTCTGAGTTTATGAAGCTTGATGGCGGATTGAGTTGCTTATCTCTAAGGTTTTAAGCAAAAAACGAGGGATTCGAAATTCGGCGACGGAAAACTCTTCCACTCAAGTTTCGCACCCCTTAAATTGAGATGGCCCCATAAAATAAAAATTCTGGCGCTCATTTCGGATAGATACCGGTAGCGTGATGTGATAAAAATTTACTTGATTATGCACTATTAACATTCTAATTTGCCAATAATGTCTGTCATCCTCGCGAATGCGGGGATCCGCCGATGGTATGCGGACGGAACGGTTTAGAATATCTGTCATCCCCGCGGATGCGGGTATCCGGAAAACCATTTGATTTCTTGGGCTTTTATTGTTAGATTCCCACTTTCGCGGAAATGACTCTTCCTCAACCATAACCATTACATCAACGGGGCTTAGATTTCCACTTTCGCGGGAATGACAGGAAGTGATCAAAGAAGTGAGCTTGCGAATTGTACATGATCATAAAGATTTAATCGGCAAATCGAAATATTTAAAGACTGAGGAGGTTTTAAAGTGTCGCTATTTGACGTGTTTTTGATTTGGCTGGCATGTTTTTGCTGTGAATCCAAGGGAAATATTAAAAAACACTGTATCTATTCAGAGCTTATTAAAAAAGTGCAAAAAAGTTCATTTTTTACTTG
>CAZJUM010000018.1:0-21780 GCA_964549175.1 uncultured Pseudomonadota bacterium
GACTCATTGTGAGACCTTAACCCTCGCAAACAAAACAGACTGGCGTTTACCAAATACCAGAGAGCTGTTCAGTATTGTGAATTACGGAAAATATAGCCCGGCAATTGACGAGAGCTATTACTCTGATATAATTTCCTATTCCTCGTCCCATTGGGCGTCCGATGAATACCAGGGCAATACGGTCTACGCGTGGGATGTGAACTTTCAATATGGCGACGTGGACGAAAACGATAAGACCGATGGCAACTATGTCCGTTGTGTACGAGGCGCAGAGCCAGTATATGATGACTATACGGACAATGGCAATGAGACAGTCACCGATCATGCTACCGGTCTTACCTGGCAGCAGAAAGATGATGACACAAAACGCAACTGGGAGGAGGCCCTGTCCCATTGCGAAGGGCTTGATTTCGCGGGGAAGGACGATTGGCGCCTTCCCAATATTCGTGAACTGGAATCCATCGTGGATAGAGACACTGGTGATCCGGCAATCAACACTAGCTATTTCTTCGGTACAGACTCCTTGCGCTATTGGTCGTCCACGACCGACGCGGGCGATACGGTCGACGCGTGGGACGTGAACTTTAAATATGGCACTGTGGACGAAAACCCTAAGACTGATACCACCTATGTCCGTTGTGTACGAGGCGGAGAATGATTGGGTGATTGGATATTTTAGATTGGGTATTGGGCGGTCCGGATACCGGAAGTGAAACGCATCAACATACTTCCGGTTTCTCTCAAGTGTCAGCACGCTTTTTACATTTAAAGTTTTCTGATTATGTACAATTTGCCCCCCCGGTGGCTCCATAATGGCGTAGCCTTGTGGAGTCTTAATGTAAAATCATACAGACTCCATAGCTTTTCGAGACTATGGAGCCACCAGAGACATTCCCGCGAAAGCGGGAATCTAACGGTCATTGATGCAATGGTTAAGGTTGAGGGTATTTGTTCAGAATTTATTAAAAAAGTGCCAAAAAGTTCATTTTTTACTTGACGAGATTTTTGACAGATTTTTGTTAATCCGCCTACATCAGATAGTCTACAGAGATTTGGCGCTGTAATGGACGATAAAAAGCCTTTATAAGGCTTTTTATATTTCGCGAACCCACCGTAGCTGAAAAATAAGAATAGATTCTAGGACATACAGAACAAAAAAAACCGCTTTTACTCCCCCGATGCTCCATAATGCCGTAGCCTTATGGAGTCTTAGTGTAAAATCATACAGACTCCATAGCTCTTCGAGACTATGGAGCCACCAGAGATTCCTCCCCCCGGTGTTCCATAATGCCGTAGCCTTATGGAGTCTTAATGTAAAATCATACAGACTCCATAGCTCTTCGAGACTATGGAGCCACCAGAAAAAAAGCAAAAGGAGGCGGCATAATGTTAGAGTCAAAAAGCCTTTCTATCCTCACGGAGGCATTAAGCCATTTAGAACAGGGATTTGTTAATCTGCCCAAATTGGATACCGCCACCGATCTTGATGCTTTCAGGGAAGTGATGATGATGGTTGCTGAGAGAATGAAGGATAACTATCCTTATTTTCATCCCTTTTATGCCGGTCAAATGTTAAAACCACCCCATCCCATCGCGCGATTGGCGTATATGTTATCACTTTGGATTAATCCAAATAACCACGCGCTTGATGGTGGTCGTGCCAGTTCGGAAATGGAGAAAGAGGCGGTGGCCGGCATCGCCGGTATGTTCGGATGGGACCGCTTTTTGGGGCATTTGACCAGTGGTGGAACCATGGCGAATTTGGAGGCTTTGTGGATATGCGGGAAACTGAAGCCTGAGCAAACCATTTTGGCGTCGGACCAGGCACACTACACCCATCATCGAATTAGTGAAGTATTGAAATTGCGGTTTGCGTCCGTTCCCTGTAACCGCAAGGGGCGGATGGACATCGAAGCTCTGAAAAGACGACTAAAACAAGGTGATGTCGGTACTATAGTCGCGACACTGGGGACCACCGGGATGGGATCTATTGATCCCCTGCCGGAAATAATCGAACTTAGGGAAAAATATGATTATCGAATTCATGTGGATTCAGCATACGGCGGGTATTTTAAATTAATTGACAATTTAAATCCCCATGGCATCAGTGCATATGACGTGATCACAGATGCGGATTCTATGGTCGTTGATCCCCATAAACATGGGCTACAGCCCTATGGATGCGGTTGTGTGCTATTCAAAGATCCGGAAGTGGGGCGCTTTTACAAACACGATTCACCTTATACCTATTTTAGCTCAGCGGAGACGCATTTGGGTGAAATTACTTTGGAGTGCTCACGGGCCGGAGCCTCGGCTGTCGCACTATGGGCCACACAGCAATTATTACCCATGACAAAAGGCGGTGAATTTGCCCTTAATCTGGCCAAATCCAGGCGTGCCGCGTTGGATCTATTTGATCGCTTGCGTCATGATGAGCGGTTCAGAACCATTGCGGAGCCGGACTTGGATATTGTGATTTGGACTTTAGACGGCGAAAGCGTTAGTCAAATATCGGAATGCTCGCAAAAGATGTTTGATATGTCGGCGCGAAAAAACCTTCATTTGGCCTTATTCAATTTGCCCGTTAATATGCTGGACGAGTCATGGCTGGATGTAACAATGGATCAGGAGTCAATTACCTGTTTGAGGACCTGCCTCATGAAACCGGAGCACGAATTATGGCTGGACCAGATATGGGATTTGTTAGCTGAAATTGCCGCAGATCTTATGCAGTGATGAACACGCCCGCTACAAAATGTTTATGGCGTCTTTGGGGATCGATACCATAACCGGATCTCCCACTAAAAAGCGGTTGACACGATAATGTGCTTCATCGGTTTTGATCGTAAGCGGTATTCCAATATCAACGACGATTCTGACGGCAGAACGGTCCATGCTGATTTGAGCGATTTTACCATTGAGTGTATTGATTGGTGTGCTGTTTTGAGAGGGAAGGACAAAATCAATCTTTTCCGGATTGATTAAAATCCGTTTTTTCCCCATGTTTTGTGCATCGATTTCAATTCTTAGCGAATCATTAAGCGAACAGATCGCTCGACCATTTCTATGTGGTCGCAAATCAGCCATAAACAGGTTTTCATACAAGGCATCGGAAAGTTTGCCGTTGTCGATAAACAGTGACTGATGGGCGAGGGAGCTGACTTCCGCTTGATTATGGGAGGTTAAGATAATTGTGATCTTTTCTTCCTCATTGATCCGTTTTAACAAGCGAATAATCGCTGACTGGCTTTCCAGATCCAGACTGGAAGTCGGTTCGTCACAAAGTATGATTTTTGGAGAAAGTGCCAAAGCTCTGGCCAGCGCCACGCGTTGGTTTTCACCTCCGGATAATTTGCGCGCCGGAGCTGTTATCATGTGTCGCATACCCACCAAATCAAGAGTTTCTTCGATGAGTCGTTGCCGAGTCGCTTTAGAGACGCGACGAATTTTCAGACCAAATTCTATATTTTTGTAGACTGAGCTTGAAAACAAAATCGGACGCTGACTCACCAAAACAACCTGACGTCGCAACGATTGCAACTGGTTTTCGGAAGTGTCGACCCTCTTCCCCATAAATTTGATGTCACCCGATGTCGGTTTTTCCAGAAATCCCAGAATATCAAGCAGGATTGTTTTACCTGCCCCGTTGGGACCAATTAACGCGTAGACTTTCTCAGACTCCAATTCCAGATGCTCAATATCGATCAGCGTGCGCTTGTGAAAAGCCTTGATCACATTGGTGAGTTGGTAGAGATTCATCGGTGGCTCCTTCCCTGGAGTAGATGAAAGAGTGCGTTGATGGCAAAACTCAATGCAATCAGGATGATTCCCAGTGCCAACGCAAGAACGAATTCACCTTTGTCGTATTCCAGTGCCATCGCTGTCGTAATCGTGCGGGTAAACCCTTTGGCATTTCCTCCCAGCATCATACTGATTCCAACTTCTGATATCACACGCCCAAAGGCGGCAATGATGGCCGCCAAAATACCAAAACGAGCTTCCATAAAGACAAGAAATCCGGCTTGTCGGCGATTCGCACCCAGGGTGAGGGCCGTCTTGCGATAGCGATCATCGATCTGTGAAATAGCCGAAATGGTAAAGATACAGATAAGCGGAAAAATCAAAAAGGTTTGCCCAATAATGATGGCATTTTGAGAATACAATAAATCAAAAGGTCCGAACAATCCCCGCCGTGAAATAAAGGCATAGACAAAAAGTCCGATGGCAACTGTCGGAAGAGCCAGCAATGTATTAAGACAGGTGATGACAAATCGTTTACCGACAAAGCTCCGAAAACTGATGAAAAACCCAAGCGGGACCCCCAGCAAAGAGGCGATTAAAACGGAACTAAAACTAACTCGGAGAGATACACCGACAATGGCCAGCATTTCTTGGTCCAGTGATCCTACTAGATATAGTGCTGATACAATACTGTCGGTGAAAAAACCCATGATTGTTCGTTGCGACGCGTTAATGATGAACTATTATATCCCCGGTCTCGAAGTCTAAGGCGATTGAGATCGAGATTTCTGAGCGTTATCGGGAATGACCGGGTAAATCATGCCGAAGGTTGACTTATCATTACTCAGAATACCCATTCATGGCATCCGGGTAAAACAATTGTTTTCCGACCAGTTTATAATTGGCAATCATTGTTTGTGCTTTTTTAGATATCAGCCACTCGGCGTATCGCCTGGCCATATCAAATTTTACATGGGGGTGTTTTTGGGGATTTACCGGTATAACACCGTAAGGATTGCGCAAGGACATATCACCTTCAAATAGAACCTCAAGATCGATTCCTTGACTTCTTCCATGCTTATATTTGACATAGGTTCCGCGGTCGGCCAGGGTATATGCTTGTTTTTCATCGGCATAGGTAATCACTTTTCCCATTCCTTGTCCGAGTGAATGATACCAGCTTCCTTCCGGAGCAGAATACTTAACTTGCTTTTTCTTACCCTTTTGAATGATGGTAGAAATCGTCTGTTTCAAGCGTAATCCGGTTGCTCTCCAGAGAAATTGCTCTTTGGTATGTGTACCGCTATCATCACCGCGAGAAACAAACTTTTTATGGTTTTTAGCAATTAGACTCAGGGCGCTCGCGACATCTGAAGTATCTCTGACGCCAGCCGGATCACTGGGTGGGCCTAAAATTACAAAATCATTATGCATAATGGCATATCGTTTGGTGCCAAATCCATCGGCAATAAATTTTTCTTCTCGAAAACGTGCGTGAACAAAGATAACATCGACGTTGCCATCCATACCGTCACGAATAGCGGCACCGGTTCCTTTGGCAATGACTTTAACCTTAATCCCGGTGTCTTTGGTAAATTCCGGTAACAAAACATCCAGTAACCCGGATGCTTGAGTGCTGGTTGTCGTTGATATGGTTATAAATTTATCACCCGCGCATATCAGGGAAGTCGCCATGAATACGGCAACAATAATCCCGCATAACGATCTCAAAACCTTGTGCATTGTTGAACTCCTCATTAAACCAATAGACTATAGCCACTTACGCTTGCGTTGATACTGATAATCTCTGCCATAACAATTGCCACGCTTGCCTTTGCGTGTTTTGTATGAGCTATCAGCCGATAAGCGAAGACCCCATCGCCACGAAACGGTTGGATGTACACTTCCGGAAAAACCCGGCAATTGGCTGTGAGACACGCATCGTTTTTATGTGTTTGTTGATAAAATCTACCTGTAATCGGAAATCATATCAAGTTCTGAAGATAAGCTTTGATTAAATATTCGCGAAAAACTCATACGGTAAACAGGTTTTGATTGTCACGCGAATGATATTCCGTACCATCCAAAGTTCGGTAATACTCTGTGAAATTACCCATAAGACACTTCAAAAATTGGGCAATCACATAAATCTAACGAAATACTCATGATAAAACGCTTGTTTCTTTGCCTCAATTCATATAAAACGCGAATCAACAATAATCAAATGCTGTTTTGTTTTTGAAACTAACATGAGTGAACTCATGAAAATTTCAGTGTCTTTCCAGCTTTGTTGATGCTTAGTTTTCCAATAGTTTATCATCCGAGACAACCCCTTATTGATATACATCAACAATTGTAAGAACACCATGGACTCAAAAAACCATATCAAAGCATGTCGATTTTCCATTGACCGAGGCGGAACATTTACTGATGTATATGCTGAAATTCCTGGCGAAGATGGTTTTCAAGTGGTCAAATTGTTGTCTGAAGATCCTCAAAATTATCAGGATGCCCCCAGAGAGGGAATTCGCCGTATATTGGAGAAAGTCACCGGTCAATCCCTACCCAAAGAGTCGTTCCAAGCCGATCAAATTGAATGGGTGCGCATGGGGACCACCGTGGCGACCAATGCATTGCTGGAAAGAAAAGGAAAACGAAGTGTTTTGGTAACCACCAAAGGCTTTCGCGATCTCCTGCAAATCGGTAATCAATCACGAGCTAAAATTTTTGACTTGATCATTCAAAAACCCGATCTATTGTACGAGTCCGTTATCGAAGTGGATGAACGGGTACGATTTTTAGGTCCCGGGGAAAAACCGGAGGGTCGGAAAATTGTCAAGGGGATAACTGATGAGGAACTGGTGGTCTTGGACACGCCAGATCAGAACCGCGTTCGCCAGGAGCTTCAAAAGGCATATGATCAGGGTATTCGCGGCATCGCCGTTGTTTTAATGCATGCCTATACCTTTTTTGATCATGAACGACTGATCGGAAAAATCGCTGAGGACATTGGTTTCGCTCAAATTTCCCTGTCCCATCAGGTCATGCCCATGGTAAAAATAGTCGCGCGGGGAGATACAACAACGGTCAATGCTTACCTCACACCTCATATTCAAAATTACCTGGAAAGTTTTCGTATCGGATTCACCAATCGTCTCAAAGAAACGCCATTGCTTTTTATGCAGTCGGATGGTGGCTTGGTGCGTGCCGATCAATTTAAAGGCAGCAATGCCATCTTATCCGGCCCTGCAGGAGGTGTTGTGGGTTATGCTATGACGACCTTCCGGCAAATGAATAATCAGCCCGTCATCGGATTCGACATGGGAGGGACTTCAACCGATGTTTCACGTTATGGAGGTGATTATGAACTGGTGCATGAGACCGAAACCGCTGGCGTTCGAATCCAGGCCCCACAAATGCACATTAAGACAGTGGCTGCGGGGGGTGGCTCTCGCCTTTTTTTCAGAAATGACATGTTTGAAGTCGGCCCCGAATCTGCGGGCGCTCATCCGGGCCCGGTCTGTTATCGTAAAAACGGTTATTTGGCGATAACGGATGCCAACTTATTACTCGGTCGATTACAACCCGGTTATTTCCCCCAAATATTTGGGAAAAAGGAGAATGAGCCGCTGGATATCGAAAGCACCAGAGCCGCTTTTGGCAGACTAACAGACGAGATTAACCAGACTTATCAGGCCAAAGGACATAGTGAACTCCGTGTTGAAGAGGTGGCACTGGGATTTTTGAAAGTGGCCAATGAAGTTATGGTGCGTCCCATCCGAGAAGTTTCGGTGATGAGAGGCTATGATATTAAGGAACATGTTCTGGCCTGTTTTGGCGGCGCTGGCGGTCAACATGCCTGCGCCATAGCTCGGGAACTTGGACTCTCCAAGATCTTTATTCATCGTTTTGCCGGAATTTTGTCAGCCTACGGCATGGGATTGGCCGATGTGGTCATAGAGCAGCAAGAGCCTTCTGCGGCCATCTATTGTCAAAACCAATGGCCGGCCATTAAAGAGCGATTGAGGACACTCCGTCAAAAGGCGACACGGAAATTATCAAGCCAGGGTTACCAGAACGACCAAATCGAGCACCAGCAATACCTGAACCTGAGATATCAAGGTACCGACACAGCTATAATGGTTTTACAGCCTGACGATCAAGACTATGAAAAGACATTTCGAGCAGTGTATATGCGGGAATTCGGCTTTGACCTTAAAGATCGCGATATCTTGATAGACGATATTCGGGTTAGAGCGATGGCCAAATCACCGGGGCTGAAAAAGATCACCATTCCGACCGATAAAACTCCTCCGCGACCCATTGATTTGGCGCAATGTTATTTCGAAGACGGTTGGCTGGACACCGCTATTTATCGGTTGGAATCGCTTGGTGCTTCCCAGCGAATTGAAGGTCCTGCCATTTTGATGCAGGATACCTCGACCATACTTATTGAACCGGGTTGCCAAGCAGAGATCACTGATACCGGTGATGTGGTCATTGAGGTATTGGAGCACAAGAAACAGGGCAAATTAAGTACCGACATTGACCCCATCCAACTTTCCATATTCAGCAATCTGTTTATGTCCATAGCGGAACAGATGGGACGCACACTGCAGCGAACATCAATCTCCACCAATATTAAAGAGCGTCTGGATTTTTCCTGCGCCATTTTTGATCAAGAAGGACTATTGGTGGCCAATGCCCCTCATCAACCGGTCCACTTAGGTTCCATGGGTGAGGCCGTCAGAAACCAGATTCGCGTCTTAGGCGATAATTTTAAGGTGGGTGACGTCCTTGTTTCCAATCATCCGGGCACCGGTGGTAGCCATCTTCCCGATATCACCGTAATCAGTCCGGTTTGGCGTGACGGAAAAGCTGTTTTTTATGTGGCCAGCCGCGGGCACCATGCTGATATCGGCGGAATTTCTCCCGGGTCAATGCCCCCTTTTTCCAAAACATTGGATGATGAAGGCGCGTGCATCAAATCATTCAAGTTGGTGGAAAATGGCGTTTTTAATGAAGCAGGGATCACCGACTTGCTGATGGCACCCGGCAAAATCAAACGCGCCGAAGGAGATTTTCCCGTTTCAGGTTCGCGTCTGTTGTCTGATAATATATCAGACCTCAAAGCCCAGGTCGCCTCCAATCAGCGCGGAATTGATCTGCTTAGTGAAATGGCGGATTGTTATTCCCTGGAAGTCGTTCAGGCATACATGCGACATATTATGGCCAATGCCGAAGAGGCCGTGCGAGCAATGCTTAAAGACCTCTCCCGTTCCCGAAAACTCAAGGAAGTGGATAGTGTTTTTGCCGAGGATCACTTGGATGATGGCAGTCCGATTAAATTAAAGCTTAGCATTGACCGCCGAGATGGCAGCGCTGAGTTTGACTTCACCGGCACCGGCAAAGAACTCTGGGGTAATCTGAACGCGCCACAAACGGTTACCTATTCGGCTATTCTCTACGCCCTTCGATGTTTGCTGGACAAGGATATTCCCTTAAATAACGGGTGCCTTAACCCTATTACGATCAAACTGGAAAAAGGGTCTTTCTTGTCACCTTCGGAGTCCGCCGCCGTGGTCGGGGGGAATGTGCTCACATCACAACGAGTCACCGATGTGGTATTTAAAGCCTTTAACGCGGTTGCCGCCTCTCAGGGATGTATGAACAACTTCACATTCGGCAATGACCGCTTTGGTTATTACGAAACCATCGGCGGCGGAGCCGGAGCCGGGAAAAGATGGCACGGACAATCCGGCGTTCATACCCATATGACCAATACCCGAATCACCGATCCTGAGATTCTTGAAAGACGGTATCCCGTTATGCTGCGTGAATTCTCTATTCGTAGGAACTCAGGAGGAAAGGGCCAATTTAACGGCGGTGATGGTTTGGTTCGTGAGCTGGAATTCCTGGACCGCCTCAATGTGGCCATCTTATCCGAACGCCGGGTTTACGCGCCCTATGGGCTTAATGGCGGAAAACCAGGAACTTGCGGCCTGAATATTTTCACATATAAGGATGGCCGGGAAATCAGCCTCGGAGGCAAAAATGAAATCAAAGCCAATCCCGGTGATCGTTTTCGCATTATGACCCCGGGTGGCGGAGGATATGGCACACCGGAATAGCGTGGAGGTTTGCCAGTCTCGCAAGCAATTTGTGACAAACCGCTCAGGCATCGTTAATCTTCATTGGCTCAAAGCTCCATTAAAATCACTTTGATCGAGCGGTTCCAGTATTTTGCTTGCCATCGTTTTTGTCGTTATCATTTGTTAGAATTTAACAATGCAATTTCGATTTTAATGCTTGAAATACTAAATTGGAGCAGGTATTAAGACGCAAGTACTTTTATTAGAATCGAATAAGCAATCCGCTTTTATCTCAATTTTTTAATTGCTTTATTTTGTATTTATTGAATACTAAGCAGCGAAGCTCTCAGCTCCGACAGCGTTTGATTTATAACATGAAATTCAGCTCATAGATGTTAGGATTCCGGCTGACCCGCAAGCGGCAGCACAATATTTCGAGGCTTTTCATAAAGCAGACAGGACTTGCCATCGCTCAAAAACCCAACCCCGCAACAGAGCGATGACCGTATATTTCATACGACGGCTGTTGTTAATTATCCCTACCTTTATCGGGATCACATTGGTTGTTTTTGTGATCACGCGCTTTGTTCCCGGCGGTCCGGTAGATCGCATCCTTTCTCAAGCCAGACAAAAGGCCATGGCCGAGGACTCGACCATGGGATCAAGAAGCAATTTCCAGGACGACTCCCCGCTATCCGATGAACAGCTCCAAGAACTTAAAGAATTCTATGGTTTCGATAAACCGGTCCTAGTCAGTTATATACAGTGGTTGGGCAAAGTTCTGGTATTCGACTTAGGGGTTTCTACCCGGTACTATGATCCGGTTTGGGGCATCATTAAGGATAAACTCCCGGTTTCGGTTTATTATGGTTTGGTCACTACCATCTTGACCTATCTGGTTTGTATTCCCCTCGGGATTTTGAAAGCCGTGAAACACAAGACATTCATCGATAACTCGACTTCCATTTTCGTATTAATCGGGTATGCGTTACCCGGATTCGTCGTTGCCATTATCTTATTCGTTTGGCCCGCCGCACGATGGGATATGTTTCCGCTTGGGGGATTTGTCAGCGATGAGTTTGAGGATCTCAATTGGCTTGCTCAAGTCAAAGATGTTATTATTCATTCTGTTCTGCCACTGATCGCATACATGATCGGTAGTTTCGCAACGATGACATTTTTGATGAAAAATACCTTGATGGATCATTTGGCAGCCGATTATGTGAGGACCGCGGTGGCGAAAGGACTTTCATTTAAGGAGGCCATTCTAAAACACGCATTTCGAAATAGCTTGATCCCACTTGCCACCCATTTTGGAAATAATATCTCTTTGTTTTTGGCAGGGTCTTTTTTGATCGAAAAAGTCTTTAACATCGATGGTCTGGGATTGCTAGGATATGAATCACTGGTTCAAAGAGATTACCCGATTGTTTTGGGGGTGTTGGTTATCTCATCATTATTGGGTTTGCTGGGAAATGTTTTATCAGATTTTTGTGTGGCTCTTGTCGATCCACGCGTGAAATTCGAATAAGCTGAACAATGCGCTTTAATCCGTTAACCTTAAAAAAAATTCAGCGATTTAAATCCATCAAACGCGGATATTATTCGCTCATTTTGTTTATCCTGTTAATTCTAATCGCATGTTTCGCGGAGTTGCTCATCAGCAACCGCGCGTTGGTGGTTTACTACAATGGCAAGGTATATTTTCCCAGCTATGGCAACATGATTCCGGGCTCAACCTTCGGATTAGGCTATGATTACGAAACCAACTACCGTGATTTACAGAAAAAGCTCAAAGCTCAAAGAAACGGTAATTTTGTTCTGATGCCTTTGGTTCCTTATGATGCTTTTGAGATCGACCTTATTGAGAACAAATACCCGCCCTATGCTCCCTCGCTGGAAGATCAACATCTGCTGGGAACTGACATTGTCGGACGGGACATTGTTGCCCGTTTGATTTACGGTTTTCGAATCTGCATCAGTTTTTCCATCCTGCTGATAGTCATTAATTTTTCGATAGGTATCTCATTAGGGTGCTTAATGGGATATGTCGGCGGAAAGTTTGATCTGTTCTTCCAGAGAATTATCGAAGTGTGGTCTGCGATCCCATTTCTTTATATTATTATGATTATCGCTTCGATTATCATTCCGGGCTTGGTTATTCTGGTGTTTATTTCCGTTCTTTTCGGTTGGATGGGAATGACCTGGTACATGCGAACCATGACCTACAAAGAAAAAGCTCGCGACTACGTGATGGCTGCTAAAGCATTAGGAGCTTCCAATTCAAGAGTTATTTTCAAACATATTTTGCCCAACTCGCTATCGCTCATTGTTACATTTATTCCTTTTTCCATTGCCGGCGGTATCGGAGCCTTAACCGCTTTGGATTATTTGGGCTTCGGATTGCCCCCTCCGACACCAAGCTGGGGGGAATTACTGCAGCAAGGGACCAATAACCTAAGTGCCATCTGGATCATTTCCTCAATCGTTTCGGCATTGATCATCGTGATGGTATGCATCACCTTTATCGGGGAGGCAATCAGAGAGGCATTTGATCCCAAACTGCACAGTACTTACGAATAAGCTTTTAGTTTTATTTGAAGCATTCATAGTTCAGTATTTTCATCATCTAAAATGTGTATTCATTGCGATGCACACGCTTTCATTAAAAAGGAGGAGATTATGAAGCGACATCATTTCTGGCTGTTCTATTCAGCCCTTTTTTTCTTAGTTTTGACTCAATTGACCTGGGCAAATGAAATATTGCCCGAAAACATTAATTGGATAACCAATGAAACTGATAAGGTATTTGCCTCTCCCGACGCAAAAAAAGGAGGCACTTTTCGCGGCTCGATGTCTACCTTTCCTTTGACCATACGATCAGTTGGACCGGACTCAAACTCTGGGATGATCGGCGCGCTTCGGGCGAATCAAATCCTTTTGGTCTACCGCCATCCAAATACGGAAAATCGGTTGCCGGGACTCGCCACTCACTGGGCATATGATGATGATGGCAAAACTATGTATTTTAAACTCAACCAAAAAGCGCGTTGGTCCGACGGACACCCGGTGACGGCTGATGATTTTCTATTTGGTTTAGAGTTTATGCGATCAAAACACATCGTTGCCCCATGGTATAACAATTTTTATAATGAGGATTTCGACAAAGTGATCAAATATAATGATCACACGATTGCCGTTGTCATGAGAAAACCAATGCCGGAACTGGTTCATTTTCTGGAATCACTGATGCCGCAGCCCAAGCATTATTACAAAGAACTAACCAAAGATTTCGTCCGCAAGTATAACTGGAAAGTGGTGCCCAACACCGGCCCCTATCAAATATCAGACATCAACAGGGGAAAAAGCATCACCTGGAGCCGCAAGAAGAATTGGTGGGGAAAAGATATGAAGTATTACAAAGGACGATTTAATGTCGATAAAATTGTTTATACCGTGATCCGGGATCATACGACAGTTTTTGAGTACTTTAAAAAAAATAAGCTGGATGCCTTTGGGCTAACCTTGCCGAGCTATTGGCATCAAAAGGCAAAAGATCTGGATATCTACAACAAAGGGTATATCAAGAAAAGTTGGATGTACACCGATTCTCCGGAGCCAGCACGGGGACTATTCCTTAACCAGGATAAAGAGATTTTTAAAGATAAAAATGTCCGTTACGCCTTCGCTCACGCGATGAATATGGATAAAATGATCAAAGGATTACTGAGAGGTGATTATCGACGTTTACACTCCGTAACAACAGGATATGGACGCTATACGAACCTTGATGCGCGCGCGCGACCATTTGACTTGGATAAAGTTAGTACTTTGATGCAACAATCCGGCTGGCAACGCGGCGAAGATGGGATTTGGAAAAAGGGCGACTTAAAATATTCTGTCACCGTACTATACGTGTACGACGTCCATACGGATCGATTGGTTCTGTTAAAAGAAGAAGCCAAAAAAGCTGGTATTGAATTGAAATTAAAAAAGATGGATGGTGCCGCGGCATTTAAGATGATGCTGGAAAAAAAACATGAGGTTGCCTGGATGGGCTGGGGTGCCCAAGAACGACCTCAATACTGGGGGCTGTTCCATTCTGAAAACGCGCATAAAAAGCAAACCAATAATATTACAAATACCGATGATCCTGAATTGGATTCTTTAATTGAGCGCTACGATGCCTCACTTTCCGTTGATGAACGTGTCGAAACGGCAAAAATGATCCAAAAGAAAATATGGGAAATAGGTGCTTACATTCCGACATACAAAGTTGGTTATTTTAGAGTTGCTTTCTGGCGCTGGTGGAAATTCCCCAAGGTGCCTGTCACCAGATTTTCGGGAGGTCTATTCGATACTTATAAAATAGGCATTTTTTGGATGGATCAGGAAGAGAAAAAGAGAACCTTAGCCGCGATGAAGTCCGGGGACGTTTTTGAGCCGGAAACAATCATAGACACTACATTCAAAGTGGATTAGCGGTTTATAAAATGCCGTATATTGAATAAACAGCTTCAATCGATCCGAGTTAGTAGAAATAATATGCTGCTTCAAATTAACAAGCTAACGACCTGCTTCAATACTGAGGCAGGTCGTGTTAATGCCATAGAGGGGGTCACGTTATCCTTGGATAATGGCCGCTCCCTGGGAATTGTGGGAGAATCAGGATGCGGCAAAAGTGTGACTGCCTTATCGATCATGCGTTTGCTGCCAAAGCCATCAGGAAAGATCGCAGGAGGACAGATTCACTTTTGGGGAGAAGACTTATTATCCCTGCCCATCCACGAAATGCGCAGGATTCGGGGCAATCGAATATCAATGATTTTCCAGGAACCGATGACAGCGCTTAATCCGGTTCAAACCATTGGAAAACAAATTAAGGAAATCTATCGACTGCATTTCCCGGAGAAGTCGGAGCAGGAGGTTCTTTCAGAGAGCATTAATGGATTGGAAAAGGTAGGTATCCCCGCACCTCAACATCGTTTGACCGAATATCCACATCAGTTATCGGGCGGCATGCGACAGCGTGTTATGATTGCCATGGCCCTGGCTTGTCAACCTGATATTCTGATTGCTGATGAGCCAACAACAGCGCTTGATGTCACTATTCAGGCTCAAATTCTTCGGCTGATCAAGGACTTACAAAAAGAATCAGGGACAGCGATCATCTTTATCACTCATGACTTGGGGGTAATTGCTGAGACCTGTAACGACGTTGCCGTTATGTATGCCGGCAAAGTCGTTGAGCGTGCGTCGGTTTTTGATCTCTTTGAATCACCCAAACATCCTTATACGAAAGGACTGCTTGAGTCTATTCCAAAACTCGATGGGGAGCCTAAAACAAAACTGGTTACTATTCCCGGAATTGTGCCGGATTTGCTTAATTTGCCCCATGGCTGTCGGTTTCAGAATCGCTGCAACCATGCCGATCCACAATGTGCCGAAGCACCACCGCCAGTCGAACACCCGGGTAAGCACCACGAAGTGAGCTGTTATCACTGGCAAAACATTATTTAATGACATGCCAATGTCAGATTATTTATTAGAAATAAACGATTTAAAAATGCACTTCCCCATTTTTGGTGGGCTGATGCTCCGCCAGATAAAGACGGTACATGCCTTAAACGGAGTCAGTCTTCAAGTGAAAAAGGGGGAAACTGTAGGCATTGTCGGAGAGTCGGGTTGTGGTAAATCGACATTGGGCAAAGCATTATTGCGCTTGTACGATCCCACCGCCGGGCAAATTATTTTTGATCAAAAAGATATAACCCATACCCCACAAAAAAAGTTGCGTGATGTTCGACAAAACATGCAAATCGTTTTTCAAGATCCCTTTGAGTCATTGAATTCTAGGCATACGGTCGGTGAAATTCTGGAGGAACCATTTATCATTCATGGCATTGGTTCCTCAAAAGAAAGAAAAGAGCGAGCACGCCAACTATTACGCCAAGTGGAACTTCCGGAAAGTTCATTAAATAAATATACGCATGAATTTTCCGGTGGACAACGCCAACGAATTGGCATCGCCCGAGCCATTGCCTTAAACCCGCAACTGGTGGTTTGCGATGAACCTGTATCAGCGCTGGATGTGTCTATTCAATCTCAAATACTCAATCTATTGTTGGAGCTTCAGGAACAATTGCAACTCACTTATGTCTTTATTGCTCACGATCTGGCGGTCGTAAAACATATTTCGGATCGTGTGACGGTGATGTATCTGGGCAAGATCGTTGAGTATGCCAATGCCACATCATTGTATGAGTTCCCCCGGCACCCGTATACACAAGCTCTTATTTCGGCAATTCCCGTCGCCAACCCCGGGTCCGAAACAGATAAGATTATATTAAAAGGGGATGTGCCATCCCCTATCAAACCTCCGTCCGGATGCTACTTTCACACCCGTTGCCCCATCGCGAAAAGTGTTTGCCAACGAGAAATTCCCAAACTAAAACATACCACCAAGGATGAAGACCACCTGGTGGCCTGCCACTTGGTAAACAGCTAAATCGTTATAACCATCATAAATTAAATCGGCATCAAATTGAAACGCAGGCTCCAGCGGGGATCATTGGTCCGATGTCGACAATGCCAAAGACAAGCAAATCAAACTATGCAGTAGCACATTTCAGGTTTTGCGGACCGCGATATGATATCAACTGTGATTCGGAATCCGGTATCCTATGCGATCAAATTGACCGAAGGTGGTAGAATTGTCGAAGTTAGGCCGATGATCAAGATGATTCTATTGGGTTATCAGTTTGTGATGATGGAGTTGGATTGAGTCTGAAAAAACCCAAAACTTTTTCAGATCAGATGTACAGCATTCCAGTTGTGTGGTAACGCGCCAAAAAAGGTGCCGGTCTTGGTTTAATATTACGCGAAGAGTTTATTGAGAAGAATGTGGTGAATTGAGGTGTGTGAGCATTGAAGGAAAAGGTAGCCGATTGATGGTATCCATTCCGAAAATTAATACTCAAACTACCGCATGAATTCCTTGCCTAAAAAGATAATTGAAATGTTCCCGGAGACTTGGGAACAACTTGTGATTTTCCCCAGTTGACTTCAATTTTCTTTAAACCAAGAACTTTATCAATGTATAGCACTTCTCTTTTTGCACATCCGTAAAGATAAATATCCCGCGTCACTTCAACATCCATGCGGCAATAGTCGGCGATCTTTTTAAGCTTGTCTTCTTCCCCGTTTAAATAATCTTTGTACCATTGTAAAGCCAATAAGCCATCGGCGGATTTCCCAGCGTTTAATGTTGCTCTCGCTATGGAATCCAGTTTTATCCGTTTTCCAAGTATTTGCCTAATTTCTATCAGCAAATCAAGATTGGGAAGTGAGCTGAACTCTTTCAATGCTTGCTCTCGTTCTTTACCTGGCGGGTAATAGCCGGTAAGAACAGTATAGTCAAAACCAATATGATTATATCCGATGATTAATGGGCCTGATTTGAGATGCGTAATTAGACCCATTACTTGATCTTCATAGTATGTAAAGAATTGATCTTTTTGTGAATCCCAGATCACCCCTACCGAAACTTTCATTTCAGCTATATTTTGCCATCCGCCAACATCTTGTGCTGAACGTTGGGTCTCCAAATCAAAAACAAGATAATTATCCATTTTCCCCCTGTTTTATTTGCCAATTTTCAATTACATCGCACTTTTTTATGCATGATATACTCAAGTCGATCAATAGTTGCTCAGAAAAATCTCTACCTGACTGAAATTAAATTACCTGATTATCTACTATTAGCATTCTAATTTGCCAATAATACCTGTCATTCCCACGAATGCCTGTCATCCCCGTGGATGCGGGCATCCGGAATACCATTTGGTTTCTTAGGTTTTTATTGTTAGATCCCCACTTTCGCAGGAATGACTCTTCCATAACCTTAACCATTGCATCAGCGGACGTTAGATTTCCACTTTCGTGGAAATGACAGGGGTGATCAAAGAAAAAGGGCAACGAATTGCACATAATCAGTTTAAATCAAATACGATGAAATCATAGCAATTCGGTACTCAAAGTTAATGAAAACGAGTAGATTATTGTTTATTAAATACACGGGAATTCATTAAATAGCGATAGAGAGAATGCCGCGATATTGTGGTAACTTATTCTATGATCGATAAAAACACTACAAAAAAAGCAAGGTTGAATCAGCAATTGATCGCGGACCTTATTACAGATCAAGGATTCGCGCTTGTTGGCTTTTTAAGTCGGCAAGACGCAAGTCTTGGGGATTGGATTACCCCTTGGTTAGAAAAGGGATTTCATGCCGATATGGAATGGATAACCCGCAACGCCGCTATTCGTGAATCACCTTGCTCCATTGAGTCAGGTAGCGCTTCGATAATCACTATGGCCTATCCTTATCGAACTCTCCCGCCAGTTTCCTGGGAATCACGTAATCCAATCAGTAACTACGCCTGGGGGGAAGATTATCACGAAGTACTTAAGAAAAAGTTAAAAGTAATCATTAACGCGCTATACAAGCTCTATCCGTCGTTTAAGGGACGTGCTTTTGTGGATTCAGCACCCATACCGGAAAAGATCGTCGCCATGAAAAGTGGTTTGGGATGGATAGGAAAAAACAGTATCTTGATCAACAAGAAACTTGGATCTTATCTTTTTTTAGCTGAAATAGTTTGCAATCTTCTGTTTAAAACCACGCCACCTGTGAAAAACTATTGCGGAAGTTGTAGGAAGTGCATCGATGCTTGCCCGTCGAAAGCTATCGTTTCTGATGGAATGATAGATTCATCCAATTGCGTCAGTTATCTCACCATTGAAAAAAGATCGGATTTTTCTATCTTTGAAAAATCACAAATTGATTATCACCTTTTCGGTTGCGATATTTGCCAACAAGTATGTCCTTGGAACAAAAAGTCACCTTTCCAAGTAAGTTCTCCTTTTCAATGCTTTTCTCGATGGGTAGATATTGATCTCAATGATGTTTGTCATTTAACATGCGCTGAATATGAGATGATCAAAGAAAATAGCCCGATTAAACGTGCTACCCTTGAGGGATTGAAACGAAATGCCGCAGCTGTTTTGGAAAATAAATAACCCTTGGTTTTGATTGACTCAACGTCGTTCAATTACCATAATTGACCCTTATCCGAAATAACATATCGAACAAAATAATGCGATTGCCTTATGAAAGAGAATCAGGGCCTAGTTTCAGGCGAAATGAAGGATGAGGACCGACAAGAATTTTCTCTGCGCCCACAGAGTTTTGCTGAATATATTGGTCAAGATGATCTTAAAAACAATTTGCGGGTCTTTATCAATTCCGCAAAAAAGAGAAACGAAGTTTTGGACCACGTGTTACTATACGGACCGCCAGGTTTGGGGAAGACTACCATGGCCAATATTATCGCGAAGGAATTGAATTGCACCCTGCGCTCAACCTCTGGTCCGATCATTGAGAAGCAAGGGGACTTAGCGGCAATCCTAACCTCACTGGACGCTAATCAGGTTTTATTCATAGACGAAATTCATCGAATTAATCGAGTTATTGAAGAGGTATTATATTCCGCCATGGAGGATTATACCTTGGATATCATGATCGGACAGGGACCTAGTGCCCGAACCATAAAACTAGATATTCCCCGTTTTACCTTAGTTGGTGCTACGACCAGAACAGGTCTTTTATCGACTCCTTTGAGAGAGCGTTTCGGGATCCCTTTACATTTTGAATACTATCAACCGACAGACTTAAAAGAAGTAATTATCCGATCGGCCGGAATTTTGAATGTTCAAATATTTGATGACTCCGCG
This sequence comes from uncultured Pseudomonadota bacterium, assembly GCA_964549175.1. Classification (GTDB taxonomy): domain Bacteria; phylum SAR324; class SAR324; order XYD2-FULL-50-16; family XYD2-FULL-50-16; genus CAZJUM01. Next base: position 19,629 of record CAZJUM010000018.1, read on the forward strand.
CTTAATATCGCAAGACGATCTCGAGGTACACCGCGAATTGCCAATCGGCTATTAAAACGAGCCCGTGATTTTGCTGAAATGCAGACCGATGGTGTCATCACCAAAGAAATCGTCGAAGACACGCTGAACCGCCTGGGTATTGATACAATGGGACTGGATAAGCTTGATCGTACGATTTTAAAGCAAATGATAGAAATTCATGACGGGGGACCAGTCGGTGTCGGTACGATTGCGGCAACGATATCAGAAGAAGTGGATGCCATCCGCGACGTGGTGGAGCCCTATTTACTCCAATGCGGTATGATTAGAAGAACCCCCAGGGGACGCGTAATTACATCAAGAGCTTATCGGCACCTCGAAGTACCCGAAAAAAACCAATCCGAAACAAAGTATGAATCTTAAGTCATTCCTTAGCGGACAATTACCAAAGAATTTATTCCACCGCCAGGAATCTAAAAAGAAAGCGTACATCAAAACTTTTGGCTGCCAAATGAACGAGCATGACAGCACCAGGATGTCGCGAATGTTGGTTAATGAGGGGTATCGGATTACTGAAAAAATGGAAAAAGCGGATTTGGTGTTGGTTAATACCTGCTCTGTGCGTGAAAACCCTGAAAACAAAGCTTATAGCATACTGGGTCGATTGACCATATTAAAAAAAAAGAAACCGGGGTTAATTATCGCGGTCGCCGGATGCGTGGCACAACAAGAGGCCAGGAAAATCCTTACAAAACGGAAAGCAGTTGATATGGTTTTCGGAACAGATAACATTTTCATGCTCCCGGAGATGCTTGAACGTGTATCAAAAGGTGAGCGTGTAGTTTATACGGAGTGGATGCCACGGAAAAAAAAGATACAAAATTTCATCCCTGATGAGGAACTTGAAACAGGGAAAGTCGATGGATGTAAAGGGTTAATCGCAATTACCAAAGGATGTAATAACTTTTGTTCCTTTTGCATTGTACCAACGACACGAGGACGTCTGGTCAGCCGCGAGCTTAAAAATATAGTTCTGGAGGCAAAAGACTTAATCGCCAAAGGAGCAAAAGAAATACAATTACTCGGGCAAAACGTCAACTCATATGAGGCAAAAGGTGATGACTTTTATGACCTGATTGATGAACTGTCAGACTTGAAAGGGCTTAAACGACTCCGGTTTACATCGCCTCATCCCAATGATTGGGATAAAGACCTCACTGATTTGGTTGCTGAAAAAAAAGTGATTTGCAATCAAATTCACTTACCGCTTCAGGCCGGTGCGGATCGGATTTTGACTATGATGAAAAGAGGGCACACAGCACAAGAGTACTTGAATAAAGTTTACTATTTAAAAATGAAAATTCCGGATGTTTCCATCAGTACAGATATCATTGTTGGCTTTCCCGGTGAAACTGATACGGAATTTGAAGAAACCTTAAGGTTATTGCGGGAAGTTCGCTTTTTCCCCATCTATGCGTTTAAGTATTCACCGCGCCCGGGAACAAAAGCCGCTGACATGGATGACGATGTGCCTTTGGCAGTAAAGCAGAAAAGGTTAGAGCAAGTCCTGAATTTACAAAAAGTAATTCAGACTGAAATATTCACAGCCATTTTGGGAACTGAAAGAGAAATTCTGATTGATAGTGCTCATCCCAAAGAAAGGCAGACAATGAATGGTCGAACAGGCGGGAATATCCCTGTTTCAGTCGCCGATCCTAACCCGGGAATTGGTAATATTGTAATGGTTAAAATTATTGGAAAAAAGGCGCACTCACTCGTTGGCGAATGGATAAAGTGATTTGGATTTTTCGGAGAAACTCAAAAATAGGTTTCAAAAGTAAATTGTAAAATTTTACCCCCAAAACCATCAAGTGGTTAAGCGGTTAACTGCAAACTAACACATGATTAACATGTTGTTTTAATTGTATTTATAATAAATCAGCCTGATTATGTACTATTAACATTCTAAGTTGCCAATAATGTCTGTCATCCCCGCGAATGCGGGGATCCGCCGATGGTATGCGGACGGAACGGTTTAGAATATCTGTCATCCCCGCGGATGCGGGCATCCGGAAAACCATTTGGTTTCTTAGGCTTTTATTGTTAGATTCCCACTTTCGCGGGAATGACAGGGGGTGATCAAAGAAATGAGCTTGTGAATTGTACATAATCA
>CAZJUM010000019.1:0-21762 GCA_964549175.1 uncultured Pseudomonadota bacterium
GCGGCGTCAGGGGTTCGCGAAAAACAAAAATCCCTATAAAGGCTTTTTATCGTCCATTATAGTACCAAATCTCTGTAAACTGTCTCATGTAGGCGGATTAACAAAAATCCGTCAAAAACCTTGTCAAGCAAAAAATGAACTTTTTTGCACTTTTTTAATAAGTTCTGAATAGATACCGGAATTTTAGGATATACAAATCTAAAAGCATTAGCCTGATTCAGCGGTTTGATTTTGGTGTAAAAGTCAACATAGAGGTAGTGCCTGGCGAGTTGTGAAGAAATCAATCAAAGCCATACTCTTGAAAATCGCGATTATAAATAAAAACGACCACTTTTTTATATTTCATACCAGTTGGTAATTTATCATTGAATACCGACCAAATTCTCTTCAAAAATGTGCTATGGAAAATAAAGTCAACCACAGTGATTCCATTTTAGATGAGTTTGAAACAACGGAGATTGCTCAATGGATGGCACTGGTTAAATCGCAATTAAAAGGAGCCTCGATTGAGGAACGCTTAGTCTCTCAAACACCTGAAACAATCGCGGTACAACCCATCTATTTTACGGGCAAAGACCCGGTAACAGAAAAAACCGCGAGCTACCCGGGAGAATTTCCTTTTACCAGAGGAAGCACGGCAGCAGAATATTATGCTCAGCCTTGTATTACCGGAATCAACTTGAAATCAGATTCGATCGATAAACTCAATCAAATTTTAAAACACCTTCCCAAAAGAAAAAAAAGTTTATTTCATCTTACTTCGGGTGTTCCCGCTATTGATTTGAACTCGTTATCGGGTTTGTTTGACGGCTTGGACATCGGTTCCTGGAGCTTTTGTTTGGACGCCGGAGAAGATACAATTCCCCAATTCGGACTATTTTCGGCTCATCCCGCGACGTCGCAACGCTCAGGCACTATTATAAGCGATCCTTATAGTCGATTGCTGACCTCCGGTAAATCGAATCATATCGATAGGGAACTGAATCTACTAAGCGATTTAATGAGCTTCCGCGGGGAACAGGCACCTCATTGGAAGGTTCTTGGTATTGATGCACGCGTATATCACGAAAGCGGTGGTACGACTGTACAGGAATTGGCTTTTTCGATCGCGACAGCGGTTGAATACCTTAGAAACCTTTTTGAGCGGGGTCACTCATTTAATGAAATTATCAACCAGGTTCATTTTAACTTCGCGACAGGTTCCGATTTTTTTATGGAAATCGCGAAGTATCGATGCATTCGTGCTTTATGGGCAATAGTCACAAAGTCGTTTGGAATAACATCAGGCAATCAATTAAGGGTCAATGCCTTTACATCGCAATGGAACAAAACGCTTTATGACCCCCATCTGAATGCTTTACGTACCACAACCGAATCGCTAAGTGCCATTTTGGGAGGCTGCAATACCTTAATTGTAAGCGCTTTTGATGCCTTAACAGAAGAAAGCAATCAGCTATCCGCTCGTTTGGCTCAAAATACGCCATACATCATTACCGAGGAGAGTTTTTGTCACAAAGTTCTAGATCCGGGAGGCGGTTCAGGGATGATTGAATCCTTGACGGATCAACTGGGACAAAAAGCCTGGGCTCTGTTTCAAGAAATTGAGCAAATCGGCGGATTGATTAAGGCGGCAAAAAAAGGAAAAATCCAAGATTTGATAAGATGCAGCGCCATTGAAAAAGTTGAAGCACTTACCAAACAATCCAAGATTTCTGTGGGAACGAATAGGTTTCAAGATACTACGGAGTTGGCCAAATCCATTTATCAACTCAAACCGAATACTCCAAGATCAGCTACTGATTCAAACTTTATCGCAGCTATTTTGGCAGAACTGGCGGAACAACTTCCTGATTCACTACAATCCCGCGAATGGTTTCGTACCGTTGTCAAAGCTTTTAAAAAAGGGGCCACAAGTTTTGAAATCAGCGCGGTGTTGAACCAAACACCAGATTCCGCGTTGAAATCGTTTTCCGTCACGCCACTTCATATTTTTCGTTGTTCAGAAAAAGTGGAACACCTTCGCAAAGAAAATAAGCAATAATCTCAACGGAAATGACTATGGAAAACTGTCCGGATTTTACAAAAATCAGCTATAATCCATCCGCTGAAGTCCATTCTAAGAGTGACTGGGGAAGCAAATTCGAAGCAGAAGCAAAATCAAACACGGATTCAGCCGTATGGAAATCGTTAGAGCAAATCGATATTAATCCGCTCTATACGGCAGAGGATTTGAAGGCTTGCGAACACTTGGGTTTCTTATCAGGAATTCCGCCTTATTTACGAGGCCCTTATCCCACCATGTATGTCACCCGCCCTTGGACCATTCGGCAATATGCGGGATTTTCAACGGCTGAAGAAAGTAACGCCTTTTACCGACGTAATCTGGCCGCCGGACAAATGGGTCTGTCTGTTGCTTTTGATCTACCCACCCACCGTGGTTATGATTCCGATCATCCGCGTGTGCTTGGTGATGTAGGGAAAGCCGGCGTGGCAATTGATTCCATTTTGGACATGAAAATTCTATTCGATCAAATCCCGCTAGATAAAATGTCGGTCTCCATGACAATGAATGGAGCGGTATTACCGATTATGGCTTTTTACATTGCCGCGGCTGAAGAGCAAGGCGTCAAACCTGAGCAATTATCCGGCACGATTCAAAATGATATTTTGAAAGAGTATATGGTGCGAAATACTTATATTTATCCACCTACTCCCTCAATCAAAATCATTTCGGATATTTTTTCATACACCTCAACGCATATGCCGCAATTCAATAGTATCAGTATCTCCGGCTATCACATGCAAGAGGCGGGAGCGACCGCTGATTTGGAAATGGCCTATACACTGGCCGATGGCCTGGATTATGTCCGATGCGGATTGAAATCGGGGATCGAGATCGACGCATTTGCCCCCAGACTTTCATTTTTTTGGGGTGTTGGTATGAACTATTTTATGGAAATCGCTAAAATGCGAGCCGCACGAGTATTGTGGGCGAAACTGATCAAGCAATTCAATCCCAAAAATGAAAAATCCATGGCATTGCGCACACACTGCCAAACTTCCGGTTGGAGTCTCACTCAACAAGATCCGTACAATAACGTGGTTCGAACCTGCATCGAAGCAATGGCTGCCGTAATGGGGCACACACAATCTCTGCATACCAACTCATTGGATGAAGCCATCGCCCTCCCCACTGATTTTTCCGCCCGCATCGCCAGAAATACCCAACTCTTCTTACAACATGAACCCGGCATCTGTAATACCGTTGATCCCTGGGGCGGATCATATTATGTGGAATCATTGACCCATCAACTGATCCGGCGGGCCTGGCACCATATCCAAGAAGTTGAGGAACTGGGTGGCATGACCAAAGCGATTGAATCGGGATTACCCAAGATGCGGATTGAGGAAGCGGCTACCCGAAGACAAGCCCGTATTGACTCCGGCGATGACGTCATCATCGGAGTCAACAAGTATCAAACCGATCTTGAAGAAGAGATGGAAACTTTAGAAGTCGATAATTCGGCCGTTCGGGAATCGCAGATTAAACGCATTAATCAATTGAAACGCGAACGGGATAAATCCAAAACTCAAGAAACTCTCAAGGCGTTGACAGCTCATGCTCAAGCAGGCACAGGTAATTTACTGGCTCTAGCCGTTGATGCGGCAAGAAACAAGTCAACATTGGGTGAGATTTCACTGGCATTGGAACATGTGTTTGGCCGTCATCAGGCCGTTACTCAATCCGTGTCGGGAGTTTATCGAACCAATTACGGAGATCAAACCGTGGTTGAAGATATTCGAAAAAAAACGAATCGTTTCGAGGAACTGGAAGGTCGACGCCCCAGAATTTTGATCGCGAAAATTGGGCAGGATGGTCATGACCGCGGCGCTAAAGTGGTCGGTAGTGCATTCGCAGATTTGGGATTTGATGTCGATATCGCGCCGCTTTTCCAAACTCCCGAGGAAGTTGCCCGTCAAGCGGTTGAAAATGATGTCCATGTGGTGGGGATGAGCTCATTAGCAGCAGGTCATAAAACACTCTTGCCACAATTGGTCGATGAATTGAAGAAGAGGGGCCGAGATGATATTCTCGTTATGATCGGTGGTGTAATTCCGGTAAAAGACCATTCTTTTTTGATCAATCATGGTGCCGTAGCCATATTTGGACCCGGTACCAAAATTCCGGACGCCGCGGGAAAAGTGTTAGGTCAGATTTTTAAACAATTCGGTTTATGAAAAAACGACTCCCTTCGAGAGAAGAACTGATCAAAGGAGTCCAATCCGGTGATCGTGTGCGACTTGCTCAAGCGATTACCCTAATTGAAAGTCGTGCAAAAACACACCGTGAAAAAGCACAAGAAGTTTTGCGTCGACTGCTTCCGAGTACAGGAAAGTCGATTAGAGTCGGCATCACCGGAGCCCCCGGAGCGGGGAAAAGTACCTTCATCAACACACTGGGGAGTTATCTCTGCCAAAAAGGTCTTAAAACGGCAGTGTTGGCTATTGATCCAAGCAGTGAGGTCAATCTGGGCAGCATCCTGGGTGATAAAACACGGATGGCGGAATTGAGCCAACAAGAAAATTGTTTTATTCGCCCCTCACCAACCAGTGGCAAATTAGGCGGAGTGCATCGCAAAACTCGTGAAACCATATCACTTTGTGAAGCCGCTGGTCATGAAGTGATCTTGGTGGAAACCGTGGGCGTGGGGCAAAGTGAATTGCTCATTCGATCGACGGTTGATATTGTATTGTTACTCACCTTAACCGGTGCCGGAGATGAATTACAAAGCATCAAAAAAGGTATTATGGAAATCGCCGACTTAATAGTGATCAACAAAGCGGATGGCGATAACCGAATCAAAGCGGAAACTGCTGCCAAAGAACTCAATCAGGCGCTACATTACTTTTCCGGGAATCAAAAAGAAACGCCCAAAGTGGTAACGTGTTCTTCGATAGAGGGAAACGGAATTGCCGATGTGTGGCGACTGATTGTCGATATGAAAGAGGCTTTGAGGGTCTCCGGAAAGCTTATTAAGAACCGCCAACAACAGCTGATCAAGTGGCTGGAAGAGGATATTATCGAAAAATTGAAGATCGATTTTTATGAAAATATCGAAATCTCAGACCGCATAAAAAGGATTAAATCAGATATCCTCGAAGAAAAGATCACAGTGTCGACAGCAACTCAACAGCTCATTCATCACTATAGGAAATATGATAAAAAAAATTGATCATATTGGGATTGCCGTAAAATCGCTGGAAGAATCAATCTCTTTTTATGAAACAACCTTGGGAATGGATTTTGAAAAAATCGAAGAGGTTCCATCCCAAAAAGTGAAAGTGGCATTTTTCAAAATCGGGGAAGTTCATATCGAACTTTTGGAACCCCAATCTCCGGATAGCCCAATTCAAAAATTCCTAGAAAAAAAAGGCATTGGAATTCATCACATTGCCTACCAGACAGATGCCATTGAATCCGACTTGTTGGCAGCCAGTAACTTAGGATGTCAACTCATTAACGAATCACCGGTGGAAGGAGCCGGAGGAAAAAAAGTTGCCTTCCTTCACCCAAAATCAACCGGCGGCGTACTGACCGAGTTTTGTGGTCAATGACTTTTATGTCAAATTTCTGCGGTTCTGTATCGTGAGATACAGTTTGAAAGTTTGGTCTTATGTTTTGGGAAAGAACTATGCCGATCATATTAACTGGGATCAAATTTTAATTTGCCGTGTAATAATTAAAGAAAAAATAGGAGATACCATCTATGTCAATGAAAGAAAAAGTAGATGAGCTGATGCAGTTGCGAGAAAAGGCAATGCAGGGTGGGGGAATTGATAAGATCGAGAAGCAACATGAAAAAGGAAAAATGACAGCTCGTGAGCGATTGGAATTCCTTTTGGATGACGGCAGCTTTGAGGAATTCGATATGTTCAAAGCCCACCGATGTCATCATTTTGGTATGGAGAAGCATGAGATATTGGGAGATGGTGTTGTCACCGGATATGGTACCATAGATGGTCGCTTGGTTTATGTATTCGCCCATGATTTTACTGTTTTTGGTGGTGCCTTATCAGAGACCTTTGCTGAAAAAATTTGCAAAATTATGGACATGGCTGTAAGAAACGGCGCGCCGGTGATTGGTCTCAACGACTCCGGAGGTGCCAGGATTCAAGAAGGTATTGAAAGTTTGGCTGGTTACACGGATATTTTTCTCCGCAATGTGACCTCTTCAGGTGTGATTCCTCAATTGTCAGGGATATTTGGTCCTTGTGCCGGCGGCGCGGTTTATTCTCCCGCTTTAACCGATTTTACCGTTATGGTGGAAAAACAGAGTTATATGTTCCTGACCGGACCAAAAGTTGTAAAAACCGTGACCCATGAAGAGGTCGATACGGAGTCATTGGGAGGAGCCGGAGTTCATACGACCAAAAGTGGCGTAGCTCATTTGGCCGCGGAAAACGAAACACAAGCCATTAATTATCTAAAACTGTTGTTCTCCTTTATTCCACAAAATAATATGGAACACACGCCACCACTTGTAACAAGTGATCCGGCAAACAGAGCGGCACCGGGGCTGGATCATTTGATACCTGATAATCCCAATGTGGTTTATAATATCAAAGATGTCATTTTAAATACTGTTGATGATGGAAACTTTTTTGAAATCCAACCGAATTTTGCCCCGAATATTGTGATCGGATTTGCCCGTTACGGCGGAGCCTCTGTCGGGATTGTCGCAAATCAGCCCAATCATTTGGCGGGAGTTTTGGATTGCGATGCTTCTGCCAAGGGCGCGAGATTTGTAAGGTTTTGTGATGCATTTAATATACCGGTTGTTACTTTGGTCGATGTTCCCGGATTTTTACCCGGGACAATTCAGGAACATGGCGGAATCATCCGTCACGGGGCAAAAATTTTATATGCCTATGCCGAAGCAACGGTCCCGAAAGTAACCGTTATCGTAAGAAAAGGCTATGGTGGCGCCTATTGTGTGATGAGTTCCAAACATTTACGAGGAGACATCAATTATGCTTGGCCAACCGCCGAAATCGCCGTAATGGGTGCGAAAGGAGCAACTGAAGTACTATACGCCAGAGAAGCCAGTAAAGATCTCGGTAATAAAGAGGAATTTTTGAGGGCAAAAGAAGAAGAATATGGTAAAAACTTTGCCAATCCTTATATAGCGGCTAAGAGGGGGTATGTGGATGATATCATTCAACCGAGCCGAACGCGGTTTAGAATCATAAAGGCTTTGATGATGCTGGAAAACAAACAGGATACGAGTACACCGAAGAAACACGGAAATATCCCTCTATAATTTTGGGTTTCGATAAGGAGAAATATGGAACCACTTCATATACAAAATATTATTGATGGTAACGGAATCAGCATCAGCTTAGGTGGGATGCTGATTGTGTTTGGTGGACTTCTGTTCATCAGTGTTTACGTTGCGCTGTTACCCAAGGTTTTAGATCTCTTCAGCAAAGAAAAAAAGAGTAGTGCTGAAGAAGCGGAATCACTTGAGACCAAGTGTTCCAAAAAACGTGAAATCGATATCAATAAAGATATCGCCAGTGTGATTGGACTCGTGCTGCAAATGGAACAGGAAAGACGTGTTCAGTTCGGCAATCAAGCTCTTACATTCAATAGAAGTCACCCTCAGCAATTAAATTTGAGAGAAGCCGGAAAACTGAGGATTATGCCTAACAGGAGGAAAAATGCGCAAATACGAAGTTAATATCAATGATAACCCGTACACCATATCAGTGAAAAAATATACTTCCGCACATGCTGAGTTGGAAATAAACGGTGAGTTATATTCAGTTGATATCAACGGGTTGATTACAGGAGTTGTTGATAATACATCTGAATTTGCCGCTCAATTAAGTGCTCCCCCTGCGGTACACCGCCCTGATCAGTCCGCGATTAAAGCAGTGGCTGTACCCAACACTCAAACTGGGAAATCACCCACAACAGGAAGCAATACTGTTTGCGCGCCCATTCCCGGTTCGATTTTGGCCATCAAAGTCAAAGAGGGCGATGCAGTAAAAACTGGACAGCTCCTGTTAAAAATGGAAGCGATGAAAATGGAAAATGAAATCACAGCGAACAGCAATGGAACGATTGCTGCCATTAAAGTCAATGAGGGTGACTCGGTTAACCAAGGTGATGTGCTGGTTGAAATAAACTGATGATCGCAATTGCTCATACTGATGAATCAGTAAAAAGTTTTTTCCTTGCCGCCCTCGCACTAAATTTGAAAAAATTTTGACAAAAAGCGGAGACATAAATACGAAAATTAACTTTTTATATAACATTCAAAATCTATTGTTAAGGAAGACGGAGGAAATTAATGGAATTGCTGCAGAGTTTTTTTTCAGCGACAGGATTCGCCCTAATGACATGGGGCAACGCTATGATGATTGTGATCGGTTTAGTTTTCATCGCTTTCGCGGTTATGAAGGATTATGAGCCATTGTTACTTTTACCTATTGGTTTTGGAATTATTGTTGGGAATATCCCCCATATTTCCAGTATGGCTTTAGGCGTGTATGATCCGTCAAGTGTGTTGTCCTATATATATTTTGGGGTTAGTCATGGGGTATTCCCGCCATTAATTTTTTTGGGAATTGGGGCAATGATCGATTTTTCAACGATGCTATCCAATCCCAAATTAATTCTTTTAGGGGCCGCCGCTCAGATCGGAATATTTTTAACCTTAGTCGGAGCTCTGTTTCTCGGATTCCAACCTACCGAAGCCGGAGCCATTGGAATAATTGGTGGTGCGGATGGCCCTACGGCCATATTTCTATCATCAAAACTCGCCCCTCACTTGCTGCAAGCGATCGCCATCGCCGCGTATTCATATATGGCTTTGGTGCCGGTGATTCAACCGCCCGTCATGAAGTTGTTAACGACTAAAAAAGAGCGATTAATACGGATGAAGGCGCCTCGACAAGTACCCGCGAGAGAAAAAATCTTGTTCCCGATTATTAGTTTTTTAATTTGCGCTTTAATCGCTCCCGGTGCATTACCCCTTTTGGGAATGCTGCTGTTTGGAAATTTATTAAAAGAGAGTTTGGTGACCGAACGATTAGCGAATACAGCAAGAAACGCTTTGGTCGACATTGTGACGATTTTACTCGGTTTCTCTGTTGGCGCGAGTACTCAGGCAGACTTCTTTTTAACGAAACAATCTGTGCTGATTTTTTGCCTTGGCGCTTTGTCATTCGCGACTGCTACTGCGGGAGGCGTTTTGTTTGCCAAGTTTATGAATTTGTTTTTAAAAAAGGAAAACAAAATTAATCCACTGGTAGGAGCTGCCGGAGTTTCCGCGGTGCCCGATTCTGCCAGGGTTGTTCAAATGGTTGGTCAAAAAGAGGATCCCAACAACTTTCTCCTGATGCATGCTATGGCTCCAAATGTTGCCGGCGTCATTGGTTCGGCGATTGCTGCCGGAGTTTTGTGGACTGTTCTATAGCTTGTCGTGTAATGCTTGATACCAAATACTCACGCTTATCATATGATACAGAGATTCTGGGTTTGGGTATCAGCGCTTCCGGGATGCGCTATCGTTGGATAGATTTTAGAAAAATGCCTCCTCAACAAAATTCATGGGTTCATTCCGGTTCGGGAAAATTCCCAATGGTATGTGAAACAACGCTATATTGTCCGGGATGAGATTGACTGCTCCTTATCGCAGTCAGGAAACATCTCATTGTGACTCGTTTCAATCTGTTTAACTGCTGGTACGGGAATGCCATTATTTTTCCTTCCGAACTCCTATCGGACAAAATTTTCGCTATATCGCCGATAACTGTATTGACCATCCTCTGGCGTTCTTATTGTTTGCTGCTACCCAGAAGCCGGAGGTGTGAGATCAGTTTATCGATTGACCCAACCCTTTGTGAACGCAAATTTCCCTTCATCACCAGTCAATCACGGTTTTTGATTGTTCTCCGGATAAAAGTCAAACATTTGGCGAATTATCTCCAAAGCAGCTAAGCGAATCAACTAAGTGAGCAAAATGATATGCCTTGTTGGTAAGCCTTTGGGTGGAGTGAGTGCGAGGAAGGAATAATTTCTCGCTACCGGAATGGATATTAATCTCTGCTTGCCAAGAAATCAGATTCATCACCAAAGTCTGATTGTTTGGACTTGTCGACTTCCAATACGCGAGTTAAAGTTGAGGTAGCATAAATTTAAATATCTCTCAGGCCCGATTAATACGAAGTTGCTTTAATCATAGCTGATATAATTCTTTAAGATTTTGTTCAGGATTATCGGCTTTAATTTACAACAGGAATATCATTGTGGCTGCTAACTACCTGATTCTGATTAACAAAAACCTATCAACACGAACCGCCAAATTTTGGAATAAAAACAAGGAGCGGATTCTGTCAGAGTTTGCGGATGCTGATCTGTATTTTTTAGATTCGGATCAACCACAGGAACCAATAGATATTGAAAGGCATGATACAGTCATTTTGATCGGTGACAACTCGTTTTTTAATCGAATTATTAATTGTTTTTTCAATGAATTGAGTGATAAAACAATTGCTTTCATACCTGATAGAGACAATTCCGCGCTAACGTCCGGGTTGCAGCTTCCGACAAAAATCAATGAAACAATAGAATTGATTCAATGCCGTCAAACCATACCATTGGATATTATCCGATGTCACTACATTGATATGCGGGGTTTGCCGGCCAATTGTTTAGTTTTAAATGATGTGGTCATGGGAGTATCCCCAAAGCGATTTCCTTTGCTTCTCAGAACCTTTGTACAATGGTGTAAATTCTCTCCGTTGATTCCATTTACCAAAAAACAAAACACAATTACTCTCCTTCAGAACCAAAATACTATTTATCGAGGGAAATATATAATTTCTTTGATTTTACTGGGAAATGCTATCACTCATGGCCCCAAAGTGATTCAAAAAAATAGAATAAATCTAAGCAAATTCGACTATTTACAATTGAACGCACAATCGGCTTTGGAAATCACCTCACCTTTGGCAAGTGTTTTTTCGAGATTTACCCCAAGTGACAATCGTAATTCGTTGCACAAGCAATTCAGTGAAATTGAAATAAACGGATTAGGAAAGGAAAACAATCTTATCGCTGACGGAATTCATATTGGCCGTTTGCCTGCCTCCTTTACTCTTTTACCCAAAGCCCTTAGAGTAGTATCGCCCTTAAATGTTGTTACCTCAAAAAGGCCGTGGACACAAACGATTGCTGTCGCGCATAAAGTTCCAACACCTATTGGCAGCCGACAAGTGCTTTAGAAGAATTGACTTTTACTATGGTGATAGGGTCATATTTAATCTTGGCGCCGGATGGTGAAACGGATAATTCCTTCCTGAACAACATCGGATCCAAATAAAGGCTCAAAACGGTATTGCTGTAGCAGGTTAATAGCCACACGCTCCAGTTCCGCATCCGCTTTCTCAAAGGGAAGAATCTGATTGACCTCCCCGGTGGGCAAAACTGTAAAACGGAGTGCGATGGTAACATCTCGCTCAGTATTTAAATTTGGTGGTGTAGGTTTAAATATGACCTGTCTGGTGCTCACTTCACCTTCAATATTGCTTTTATCTTTTGCTACGAGTTCGGTATTTTTAGGTGTATCTTCCCTTCTTGGGGACGTAACAATTCGATAAGGGGTTGTATCTTGTCTGATTACGGGGATTGGGTGGATTTCTAATTTAACTTTTCCCGGGCTTATCTCACTTTTATACACATTTTCAATATCACTAATCGGAGGTTGGTTGGCTTCTTTAATAGTGATTACCGTTTCAGGTGATTTGGCATTGGGCAAGTTCGTATTTAAATCAAACGTTTTAACAGGTGATTCCATTAGATTCGCTTGATTGATTGCGGAATCGATTTCCAGTTTTGGTTTGGCTACTGGTTGAATTACAGGCACAGGTTTTTTTAAATGGTTTGAACCCGGCCTGGTATGAGTATTTCCCCCTGTCTGAGTCTTATTATCCGGTTCTAATTTATTAGAAATGCTTGAAATTGCAGGCGGTTTCGATTTTTGAGGTTGGGGGGCGATTTTTATTTCTTTGAGTTTTTGCGGTACCCGTTTAACCACTTCTGTTTTGATTAGATCAACTTCAAAAATTCGTTCCTTTGGTTTTTGGATGGTCATATTCCAATTGATCCGCGAAATAATACCGATATGCAAAATAATGGAAACGGCCAGTAGAATAATAAATGATAAGTGGGAGTGTTGTGGGAGGGGGGAATATCTCATTGTCCCGGCTCAAAAAAGAGTTTTCAATGCTGTCGAGCCAAGAACTCAACAGCATCTTTTAATTAGCCCTGTTATTTGATATTTCAGCTTGTTATTCAACGGGCGTCAACTCGATTGGTCTGAACTCTCTTCCGGGTCAGTTTTGTCTAACGAAATCACCGGTTTCGCTTCTTCTGGGGTCTGTTTAGTTGCTTCAACAGCTTCTGATATATTCTTCGATTTTTCCCCGGCAGTGTCCGCCTGTTCAATTGTTTCAATAACTTCTGATTGTTCGGGAGCTGTTTCAACTGCCTGACTTTCTGCGGATGTATGCTCGGTATCCTCAATGGCATCCTGATCAATATTGAGTGCTTTGGCATTGACTTCAGTTAAACCAATTACACTAAGACCCAGTCGTCGCTCGCTAACCCTGAGGTTAATAATCTTCGCCTGAATCTCGCTGCCGATTGGATAAAATTTACTCAAGCTCTTCTTGTTGATTTTTTTATCGATCTCACTGACATGAATCAAGCCTTCAACACCAGGTTTGATCTCCAAGAATACACCAAAGTCAGCCAGATGAGCAACTTTACCAGTGATGGTTTCATTTTCTTTGATCTCATCAGTCAAAGTTAACCATGGATCTTCTGTTAATTGTTTGATTCCCAAAGAAAGCCGTTGATTGTTCACATCGATGTTGAGGATCTTAACATCAATTTCATCGCTTTTCTTATAAAATTCGTTTGGATTACGCTGTCTTTGGCTCCAGGACATATCGGAAACGTGAACCAATCCGTCAATTCCTTCATCCAGTCCGACAAAGATACCGAAATTTGTAATATTACGAATCTTGCCATGGGCTACAGTGCCAACCGGGTTGCGTTCAGCAACCTCTCTCCATGGGTTAGGCATGGATTCTTTCATTGACAATGAGATCCGTCGCTGTTCCATATCCAACTCTTTAATTACTGCCGTGACGATATCCCCCATTGCGATAATGGTTGAAGGATGGCGGATTTTTTGGGTCCAGGACATTTCTGAAACATGGATCAAACCCTCTACTCCTTCTTCCATCTCAATGAATACACCATAATTAGTTAAGCTGACGACTTTCCCTTGTACTTCTGTACCGATCGGGTATTTTTCCTGAACACTGTCCCAGGGATTGGCTGTTTTTTGCTTTAATCCCAATGATACTTTCTCCTCTTCCTCATCAAACTTTAGCACCATGACTTCAATCTCATCACCGATGGAATACATTTCCGAAGGATGTACAATTCGGCCCCAGGTCATATCGGTAATATGAAGTAATCCGTCAACACCACCAAGATCAACAAAAACGCCATAGTCTGTGATATTTTTTACAGCACCTGAAATGACTGCTCCTTCTTTCAGTAGAGCCAATGTCTTTTCACGCTGTTCTTCACGTGCGATTTCCAAGATAGCTCTTCTGGAAAGGACGATATTGCCACGCTTTGGGTTGTATTTTAGAATTTTAAAATCGAATCGTTCTTCCAACAACTTATCTAAATTTCGAATCGGTCGAAGATCAACTTGAGAACCAGGCAAAAAAGCTTTGATTCCAATATCAACAGAAAGTCCACCTTTGATGCGTGCTGTAATCACACCTGAAACAATGCCGTCGTTGTCATAAACACGACCAACTTCTTCCCAAACGCGTAGTTTGTCAGCTTTTTCTTTAGATACGACGACTTGTCCGTGTTCATCCTCAAAACGTTCTATATAAATTTCAACTTCGTCGCCCAGTTGAACCGTCAGTTCGTTTGCTTTGTTGAGAAATTCTTGACGTGGAACCAGTCCTTCTGATTTGTATCCGAAATCAATCGTGACGAAATCTTTAGAGATGTGTGTAACTTGTCCTTTAACGATTTCAAGTTCGTTAATTTTTTCTAACCTTTCGGTAATTTGGCGCTCGAAGTCAAAATCTTCATGGATGAAGTCAGTTTTACCATCGAGTACTAAGTCTTTTAATAGCTCAGTCATGGGGTGTAAGTTAATTGATTGGTTAACAAAAAACAGTTAATAATATGAAATTATTTGGTTTTTAAAGACTGTTTGAGAAAAAAAGGTAATAACTCATCTTGCGCTAGCCCGTGAAGACTGTCAATCACAAAATGAATGATATGATGGTATCATAGACCGGTTTTCAGTGGTTTTGTTGATGCGTAAATTCTAATAAAATTACCTGTGGATAACTTGAACGTTACATAACACCAGGTACACCTTTAACTTGAATTTTGCGTGATAATATGAATATAAAACCTATGCCTTCACATTATTGATAAAAGTCAAATCCAGGCAGAAATCACTACTGACTTTGAAAGAGTTTTGAAAATACGCCATAAATTGGTAAAACTGACTGCATTTTGTCTGATTTTAATACTCGGAGCATGCAGTCAAAAACAGTTTGAAATGAGATCAATGCGATGGATCATTAGAAACACTGATTGTGTTTTCCCCTCATGTCATATAGATTTACGAATAATTTACAAGCAATTCTGTTAATATCGTTTAAGATTTCCAATGACTAACGCACCCATATTGTCCGAAATTTTATCACCCATCGCAGACGAGCTGCGGCGCGTTGAGAATCTGGTCATGGCCAATTTAGAAACCGATATTCCGTTGCTGGCTGAAGTTGGTCATTATATATTGAGTTCCGGAGGAAAACGTGTAAGACCCGCGTTATTACTACTCTCGGCGAAAACTATTGGCGAAGTCACCGAGCAGACATATCAAGCCGCGAATGTTATCGAATACATACACACCGCTACACTGTTACACGATGATGTTGTTGACAATGCTGACTTGAGGCGATCCAAAAAATCGGCAAGATCAATATGGGGTAATGAGGCATCTGTATTGGTTGGTGATTACCTATTTGCAGTTTCCTTTAAATATATTTCCGTTTTTAAAAATCATCAGGTCGTGGAAACGCTTTCAAACGCGACAACTCAAATGGCACGTGGTGAAATTTTGCAATTAACGCGGAGTAATGACTCAGCAACAACATCCGAATATTTGAAAATTATATGTTATAAAACGGCCAGTTTGATGGCAGCGGCGATGGAAATCGGAGCAATTCTGGGAGGTGGATCAGAAAAACAGCAAAAACTATTATACAAATGCGGTAAAAACATCGGGATTGCATTTCAATTGATCGATGACGCGCTTGACTATGATTTGGGAAATCCGGAGTTAGGAAAACCCGTAGGTGCTGATCTTAAAGAAAGAAAAATTACTTTGCCCTTGAGTCATTTGTTAGAAGTAGCTTCCAAGGATCATCACAAGACCATTCTTGATATCCTTGATAAAGACGAAATTACAGATGATCATGTATCAATAATTTGTGAGTATATGAATCGCTATGGGGCAATACGGTATACAACAGATCAGGCAAAAAAGTATATGAGGCTCGTCAATAAGCATTTGGAGCGACTTCCGAACAACCAATATCGTACAAGCATCCGGCAACTGACAGAATTTATTATTTTGAGAAAGAAATAATGTAAGCATTCAACGATCAGCATTCAGACAGACCCAACATGGTATCATATTGGGCCCTCAGAAACATTAGCGCGGACAACCCGCTAAGAAAGTATCCAATTTCGAAGTTTCATACCTTTTTAAACAACAAAATATGCGATATATTCGTCTGTTCATATTTATCCTATCGCTCGCGCTTTTATTACATGGATGCACCACTGAAACAAGGGTGATTCAAATTTCTCCCAAGGAGCGATCCCCTCATTCTTCTGGATCAATGATATTGGTGACCGAGCCATTCTCAACAATCATTTCCCAAGATGATTTATCAAAAGAAAGTTTATTCAATTCGATTGAACAATCACTTTCCTATCTTCGAATAATCTCACCAGATTCAAAATTTAATTATGGGAATGTAATTTATACCGCTGAGGAGGTTATCTTTTCTTTGAATTTATTCAAGTATTTGTTACGCAGTTACCAGTCCGATCAACAATTTATAAATAAACTAGAAGACTATTTTTTCCTTTTTGAGTCGGTTTCCAATGAAAATAATGGGGTTCTTTTTACCGGATACTATGAACCAATCTTCAAAGGAAACCTGAAACAGACTAAAGAATTCAATATACCGGTTTATGGAAGACCGGACGACTTAATGATCTTGAGATTGGGAAACTTCAGGAGAAGTTTAAAAGAAAGAACAATTATTGCCAGGTTGGAAAAAAACAATGTCGTTCCCTATTATACTCGAAAAGAAATCATGCACGAAAAAGTTCTGAGAGGGCGGAAACTTGAAATCGCATGGATGAAAGACCCGCTAGACCTATTTTTTCTTCAGATTCAAGGATCAGGTATTTTAGAATTGCCTGACGGAAGCCGGGTTAAACTAAGTTATAACGGAGCCAATGGCAGAAACTATTCCAGTATTGGTAAATTGCTCCTGGAAAATGGAAAAATGGCATTGAAAGAAATCTCCATGGACGGTATTAGGCGGTATTTAGTGAACCATCCGGAAGAAAGAGATCAAACTCTTTATCATAACGCGAGCTATACCTTCTTAAAACTTGAGGATAAAACGGAGGCACCGCGTGGCAACATCAATGTTCCACTGACACCATCCCGATCAATTGCATCCGATGCATTCATATTTCCAAAAGCAGCTTTGGGATTTATTAAAACTGAGGTTCCGATATTTGATGCGGAATGGAAAATAGTGGAAATGAAACCGATCTCGAGATTTGTGGTCAATCAGGATACCGGAGGCGCGATCAGAGGACCCGGTCGCGTTGATTTGTTTTGGGGAAATGGTAAACGAGCTGAAAAAAGCGCGGGCATGATGAGAAGTTTTGGGAAAGTTTACTTTTTAATAGCAAAGAAAAACGTTTTGGCTGAGATCGTCCGGATGAATGTAAAATAGGAAGACTATGCCGCGGATCATGCCGTATTGTTTTAACTGCGCCTGGTATTCATGAGATGCGTATTGGTTGCCATGATGTGAATTTTGGGTTAACAACTTTGTTTTTCAGCATTCTTTTGCATAATTGAATCACTCTTGCGTCACCAAATAGATGTTTGTACAATTCAGAATCCGCTTAGCGATACCCGCAATCTAGCTATACTGCCGAAGTAAAAAATGACAAAGCACACCCATTTTTTCGCGATTATTGTCTTGCTAATTACAATAATCGCTTGCTCAAATATTGAACCAAAGACCATAGAACAGAAGTATGACCTAGCGATTCAATATATGGACAAAGGAAGTTACTCGCAAGCCATTCCACTTTTGGATCAAATTATTCAAGAATCTCCCGGAACCAGATACGCTATTTATTCATATTTAAAGAAGGGTGATGCCTTAATGGATAGTAATAGTGCCAAATATGACGAAGCAGAAACCAATTACCGCGTATTTCTTAATTACAGCGCGCATAGTCATCTGATCCCGTATGTCATCGGACGCTTAATCGAACTTAATTTCAAAAAAAAGGGAAGTACTTTGTTCGGAGAAGATTATGCCTATTCCAGAGACCCGGAACGTTTTAAAAAAATAATCACCGAGTACCAGCGGTTTTTCCTTTTGTACCCGGATAGTCTTTATCTGAAAGAATCCCAAAAGTATCTCGATTTGTCGGTTGAAGCGCTAGCCGAACATGAATTGATAATCGGCAATTGGTATTTCGATCATTTATTGTATACTGCTGCCATAGCCCGTTATTCGTACATACTCAATCACTATCCCAATTTTAAGTCGAGAGAGCTCGTAATAAACAAGCTTATCGAAGCATACCGGATGAATCAACAGACGGCACTGGCTGATGAGTTGGAAAGAACGGTCAACAGACCATCTTGAGTTGTGTTTGGGCAATCCTAATTACATGGTCATTGTGTTCGGGGTAGTCAATGAAGCTTCAATAAATAAGATCACTCAAATATGCTCGAAACGATCTCACTCATTCCATCAATATCACACGGACTGTTTTTAGACTATGGTTCTCTCTTTTGAAACAAAAAGGCGGTTAGCATTATGGCTGGTTCCCGGTTTGGGTCCTAAGCGAATTAATCGTTTACTTAACGCATTTGGTGACTCGGATAGCATATTCAACGCTTCAACCGCGAGCCTGACACGTGTCGAGGGGATATCAAAAATTCTGGCGTCATTAATTCAAAACGCCAATAATTGCCCGGCATTGGATCAGGAGTGTCAATTAATTGAGAAATATCAATTGAATCTTTTCAGCCCCGCCGACTGCCAATATCCAAATCTACTCAAAGAAATTCATACCAACCCGCCCGTAATATATTTAAAAGGTGGTATTGATTTTAATCAGGGATTATTTATCGGCGTTGTGGGATCTCGCAAAGCATCATACTCCGGGAAGAGTTTTTGCAAAAAACTGATCAAGCATTTGGCTCAAATTAGCAATGACATTACAATCGTTAGCGGTCTAGCACTGGGTATTGATGCCGTCGCCCATAAAGCGGCAATGGAAAACGGGCTTAAGACGATAGCAGTAATGGCAGGGGGGTTATCGGAAATTTATCCTTCACAGCACAAGGAGCTTAGTCGACGAATTTCTGAGTGTGGTGCTTTGGTTACCGAATTTCCGATTATGACCAAACCCTCAGCCGGCAACTTCCCGTTAAGAAATCGAATTATTAGTGGTGTATCAAAAGGTGTCGTCGTTATCGAAGCTGGTGAGCGCAGTGGTGCTTTAATTACAGCTGGTTTCGCGCTGGAACAAAACCGTGAACTCTTCGCACTGCCGGGACAGGTAGATTCAAGTTATTATCGGGGAACTAATCGCTTAATTCAACGAGGACAAGCCAAGTTGGTATTAGAAGCTCAAGATATCATTGAGGAACTTCAACCCGCCCTACTCAGTACAAACTCCAACTCTCAAAGTACTGATCCTTCGATCACCAAAGGGTTGACGCCCGATGAGATGTTGATCTTAAAACAATTAGAGAATCGAAGCATGCACCGTGACGTCCTAGCGAATGAACTCAATATGCCATTACCAAAATGTCTCGCGGTTTTAACCACCCTGGAAATCAAAGGATTAATTATCAGCAAAGCCGGATCGCAGTTTGAGCGTACGGATTGCAAAATCATTTTTTAAAAACAACCCCCCATATTTTTTGGCGATCTCTCTTAGCTTAGGTACTTTTTGTTCAGACACTAAATTGACAAGTTGGACTGAAAATCGCACAAATCAACTATACCTTTCACAACGGCTTTCATAAAATCACGTTCTTCAACATTTGATTCATAATCATGAAAATCTTGTAATACAGCTACCCCACGCCCTCTGTTCGTAACTACGATAGGTCGATGTAATTCTTGGACGTGTTTAACCAGTTTGCCAGGGGTCACTTTAAAATCGCTAATTGGTCGATGTCTTCTGAAAGCTTCGGATTCATATTTCTCCTTTATCGAAAGTTAATGGCCAAATAATAACTGCTGTTAAATGGTCAATCAATGTGTGCCTGTAATGGGTAAATGAGGCCATTCTAACATCACCATTCCATTACAACTCCCACCCGGAAGGTGGGCATCCGCTAAGATAATTTCATCACCATGTCCCATAGCGCTCAAAGTGGCTAACAACTCAGGGCTAATCGAAGATATTTCATTATATGATTATGTACAATTCGCAAGCTCATTTCTTTGATCACCCCCTGTCATTCCCGCGAAAGCGGGAATCTAACGTCCGCTGATGCAATGATTAAGGTTGAGGAAGAGTCACTCCCGCGAAAGTGGGAATCTAACAGAAGTTTCGGAGATAAAAGGCCGCAAGTGGCTTAAACTCGCATCAGCCGCGGTTTTAGCGGTCAGATTCTTGTAAGACCCCACTATCGTCCACACGATAACCGAACACTGATAGGACTTCAGCTTGGGTCTTACTTGGCGTTTCAAGTCTGCGACGCGGTTTTCGCTCTTTTTTCTTGAGGCTCAAGACCTGGTGCAGCTTTCGCATGTCTTGCATGACATCGGCGGCCGTTCGCTCTACCCCCGCGGCCGCAAGTTTAAGCTCAATCCGACGCAAATAGGTCATCGCCACAACGCAGCTAAACAGGTGGCATCTTATTTTGCTATCCGTCCGGTGGTGTATAGGACTTGCCCCCACCAATTCGTCGTCCTTGCTCAGTCGAAAGCGGTCCTCGACTTGCCAACGATCCAGACTTGCCTGAATGATATCGCGGGTGGTCCAATTTATGTTGTCCGTAATGATGATATTCTTGCCGAACCTGGCTCGCTTGCGGGTGACAAAATATGCGTTTTTACGGAAGCTCATGGAGAGGCCGGCATCCGAATGCCCGAAGCTAAGCTCGTAGAGTTCGCGTGACATATGCTTTTTTGCGCAGAAACGTAAATAGCGATCCTTAACATCCTTTGCGCTTCTCCGGTGCAGCATCCTGTCTCGTACTTTTGCCCGCATAGTGAGTAGCTGGCGACGAATTGCTTCAAGCTTGTCATTGAAAGTATACTATAATGGACCCATATTTTTGAACCACCTGGATGTAGTACAAAAAACAGTCTAGCTTCTCACCGCATAAGGAGGAAAAAGTTCATGATCCGGCCAATAAGAAATTCGGAATGGGTGTTGTCGGTAAAAAATATTTGGAAAATGTAGACTTCGCTTATTTTCTATATGGTAACGGCGGAAGTTATTTTTCGAAACAAGCTGACGGAACCGTCGGTAAATGTGCTGCTAACAGCAAGCAAGGTGTCGAGGCATTGACTTTCATTACGGATATGGTGCGCAAGCACAAAGTCACACAGCCTGGTGCTTATGACCGAACAGATCTTCAAGAGCTGTTTATTTCCGGAAAATTGGCTTTCTTCCTGAACAATGCGGCAACCGCTTCATTACTCGCTAAAGCCAATGTCAGTTTTGATTGGGGTGTTGCTCCAATGCCTTATTTTGAAGGAAAATCTCGATCATCCGTAGTGGTTTTCGACCTTATCACCATGTTCAAACGACCTGAAAATTATGAAGAAGTGGGTAAGTTTCTGGATTTCTTTTATCAAGACGAGTGGCGATTGCCTTTCGACAAAAGTGTTGGTTTCCCTCCTGTGACCAAGTCACTTGCTAATGATCTTTATTTCAAAACTCCGGTGAATCAAGCGTTGATTGTCTCTAATCCTGGTGCCAAAAGCTGGCCTTTGATTAAGGAATGGCAAGAAGCCAACGATATTCTATGGAATCACCTGGAACAAGTTTATCAGGGTAGTGTCAGTCCAAAAAAAAGGACTTGATGCAGCATGTGAAGAAATAGATGCCATGAGAGGCTTCTAATTCACTTTGCAGCCGATTGCGTCTCCTCCGCGAATTGGCTGTAATTCTTAATAAGACGTAACTGTTCAGCTAGTTTTTCTCTGATGGCTCCATAGTCTCGAAGAGCTATGGAGTCTGTATGATTTTACATTAAGACTCCGCAAAGCTACGTCATTATGGAGCCACCGCGGGCTTTAAAAGCGGATTTTTTTGTTCTGTATGTGCTT
>CAZJUM010000020.1:0-21522 GCA_964549175.1 uncultured Pseudomonadota bacterium
ACCTTGTCAAGTAAAAAATGAACTTTTTTGCACTTTTTTAATAAGTTCTGAATAGTTACATGATATTTAAGATAAATGCATTGACTAATCAAAAACTCAATTTAAATAAAAGCAATTCGCAAATTCATCAAACAACGAATAGCAAGATATTTAAAATACTGAGTCCACGCGAAAAGCCCAATTCATCAAAACTGGCAAATGCAGAGGGCCTTTTACCCTTCGTTGGGATAAGTTCTTAAATCCTCGTATCGATATAATGACTCGAATTTCCCCACGGAAGTTTCAAACTGACTTTTCGGAGGGACGCAAATCTTGAAATTTTAATTCCATGATAATCTGTTGACAATCTGGCGGATACTATATAGGAGGAGTGATAAAATTGTCACACCGGAACCGCTGTAATAATTTATTTGCACTTGGTGTAGCAAAAACAAACAGGGTATAAGAAATCCTCATCAGCCCATCAGTATTTTTGGATTGTGAGAAATTTCGATTTTAATGGACGTGGGCTGTCCCGTTTAGCATTCCCGTCGATTCGTTTTCAAGCATAGGATGGGAACAAACCAAATACCCGTAGCGTGTTGCGGTTTTTGATCACAAAAGGAGAAAACATGTCGAAAAAAGAGACTGGGTTACACAAACAAATTAATGCAGGGAGAATAAGGTGTTTGTTTGTATCTTTCATTTTTTTATGGTGTGCGGCTTCTCTCCAGGCACAAGTGACTTTGAGGGGAGACCGCAGTATTCCCAAAGAAGCTAAAAACGGCATGGTTGTGACCAGTCACACATTGGCGACAAAAGAAGCCTTGAAGGTATTGAAGCATGGTGGAAATGCGATAGATGCCGCTGTCACGGCAGCCTTAGCCTTGGCGGTCACCCAACCACGATCCGGTAATATCGGTGGGGGTGGATTTATGCTGGTTTCTTCCGAACAAACCGGGGAAGTAGTCGCTATTGATTATCGTGAAAAAGCTCCGGCAGCAGCAAATAGGGATATGTACTTGGACAAGGACGGTAATGTGGACATAAACCGCAAACGTTATTCCCACTTGGCTGTTGGGGTTCCAGGCACTGTAGCGGGGATGGCCCTGGCTTTGGAAAAATACGGAACGATTTCTTTGCAATCGGCACTGACTCCCGCCATTAAATTGGCTGAAGAAGGATTTATTGTCACGCCTCGGTTTAGTAAAGGGGTAAAATCCCGGTCTAAGCACCTGAGAAAATGGAACTCTTCACGCAAGGTATTTTTCAAAGCCGATGGCTCGGATTATGAGCCAGGTGACAGGTTTATTCAAAAAGACTTAGCAGCCACACTGAAACGGATTTCCGACAAAGGCATTAAAGGATTTTATGAAGGCGTTACAGCTGATTTGATTGTCGCAGAAATGCAAAAACATGGTGGACTGATTACCGCTGATGATTTGAAAAATTACAAACCGGTGATCCGAAAACCGGTGTATGGCACTTATCGTGGGTATGACATTTATTCGATGACCTCTCCCAGTTCCGGTGGGATGCATATTATCCAAATCCTCAATATTCTGGAGGGCTACCCGATCAGTTATTTGGGACATAACTCGGCACAAACCATTCACCTGATGGCCGAAGCAATGATGCGTGCCTATGCAGATCGCTCCAAATATTTAGGGGATATGGATTTTGTCAAAGTGCCGATCAAAGGGTTGACGTCTAAAAAATATGCAGCAGACTTGAGAAAAGACATCAATCCCAATAAAGCCAGTCTGAGTAAAGACATCAGACCCGGAAATCCGGTCCCTTATGAAAGCAATGAAACCACGCACTTCTCAGTGGTCGATAAATATGGCAATGCGGTTTCTAATACCTATACCATCAACTTCAGTTATGGCGCACGGATTGTGGTGGATGGTGCCGGATTTTTGTTGAACAATGAAATGGATGATTTCAGCGGAAAGACCGGCGTGGCCAACGCTTATGGTCTGATTGGCGGAGAAGCCAATAAAGTCGAACCCGGTAAACGGATGTTGAGTTCGATGTCTCCCACCATCGTCAAAAAAGACGGTAAAAACTTTCTAGTCACAGGTAGTCCCGGTGGGGCCAGGATCATCACAACTACGTTGCAAGTAATCATGAATGTAATTGACCATCACTTGAACATTCAAGCGGCGGTCAACGCACCTCGTATCCATCACCAGTGGCTACCGGATTATATTAGAATTGAAGAAGGTTTGAGTTCGGATACCATTAAACTTCTGGTAGGAATGGGACATTCCGTCCAAAAGAAATCGGCCATGGGGGCGATTCAAAGTATCATGATCACCCCGGACGGTACTATGTACGGGGGGGCAGATCCACGCAGAAGCACTGCCTCCGCAATGGGGTTTTAGGAAGGAAAGAGCATACTATTCCCCCAGTCGGAGCTGAAATCTCCGTCGATTTTGACTCCAACTGATACAAAGTTGCAATAAATATCCTCCCCCAAAGGGGATGGTATTGAGACAACCTCGGAGGGGGTAATATGTTTTGCCCCGAGAAGGGGCGGGGTAGTTGTTCCCAAATTACTGGATTGTGTCATTTATCGTCTTGATATTTTAAATATTTTCGAATCATTTCGTCATTCAGTTTGACTGTATTCACGCGGTATTCTTCGGCCCGAAAATGTTGTCGCCGACATGGTTTGATTTTAAGATGGTGAAATTTGTTGAGCACTCGTATTGCTGTGCTTCCTTTTACAGCCCCCACATATTTGGATACTGATAACTTAAGAGGAATCATTACCAATACGTGAGTATGATCGTTGAATGTTTAATTCAACAATGCCTTATTTCAATTGCGATTTTGTCCGTAAGGATTCTTAAGCGAAATTCGGGAACCCAAACTATGTGATATTCGCGATGCCCAATCGATTCTGATAACTTTTAAAATCACTTTAATCCGCATTCCTTTCCGTATCTTTTACCGGAGTTCGATGAAATAATCGAAACCGGTATGATCACTCAAGAAAAAGTCGGAGTGATTTTTTATCGATAGCTTTCCTTCCCTATTCAGCCTCCTTGAACCAGTGTTTTGTGCTTATACAAATACGCACCAGCATTAACATCACCGGTACCTCAATCAATACACCAACCACGGTGGCCAGCGCGGCACCTGACGATAATCCGAACAACATCGCGGATGTCGCTATGGCGACTTCAAAATGATTGGAAGCACCGATCATAGCGGCTGGGGCAGCGTCTTGATAGGACAGCTTTAGCATTTTAGCGGCTCCATACCCGAGCCAGAAAACGGCGACCGTTTGAATAAACAAAGGGATGGCGATCCACAGAATTGTGAGCGGATTCGCCAAAATGACTTCGCCCTTAAAACTGAACAATAGTACCAATGTTGTTAGCAACGCGATAATGGTAATTGGTGTAAGGATATGCAAAAACCGCTGTTCGAACCATTTTTCCCCTTTAAGCGCGATAATCCATTTTCGGGAAAGAAAACCAGTCACTAATGGAAGTGCGACATAAATAGCAATGGACAATAACAGTGCTTGCCAGGGAACCGGCAGGCGACCAACGCCCAGCAAAAAACCACCCAGAACACCGTAGAGCAATAACATGGCCAATGAATTGATGGCCACCATGACCAGGGTGAGCCCGTCGTTGCCTTTGGCCAAGTAGCCCCAAACCAATACCATGGCGGTGCAGGGGGCGATTCCCAGTAAAATACAACCAGCCAGATAACTTCGCCATAGGGGAACCTCAAGCATTTTGACACCCTCGTGCATGACCACTGTTCCTGATCCGTATTGAGTGTTTAATGTTAAATCCAAACCAATGGGCATTTTTACCAAATCGGTCGCATCCACCCCAATAAATTCCCTGAGCCAATATCCCAAGAACAGCATAGCAATCACATACATGGTAAACGGTTTGACGGCCCAATTGATGAATAAGGTAAGTCCTACCGGACGACCGCTCTTTCCGGCTTTGAACACTTCTGTAAAATCAATTTTGACCATGATCGGATACATCATGAGAAATAAACAAATTGCAATGGGAATGGACACTACTGGCGCCCCGTTAACGAAGATCGCCATATTGTCAAGAGTTCGGGCCAGATCAGGTGCTATTTTTCCCAGCAAAATGCCTCCGGCGATGCACATCCCCACCCACAAGGTGAGATAGCGCTCGAAGATATTGGTCATCTTTCTCTCGTTTTGAGAGTTAGCAGGATTTTTCATTGATGGTTCTCCCTGTTATTGGGGGTTGGTTAAATACTCGGATAATTGCTCATCAAAGAATTTTATTTCATCTCGCACCCGATGACAGACGAGTAAAACCTCCTCCCCGTTTTCAAAATCAGCGGATAATGTCGAAGAATCGTCAAATCTCACATGAATGACTTCAGGGCGTATCAGAAAAAAGAAATTGGCTCGTAAAAGACAACTGGAATTAGCCGCTTAGATTTCTTGTTGTTTAAAAGAGCCAGGCACCAAACCGGAAGTGTTGTTCCGGTGATGTTAAACGATATGATTGAATGAAAACAATTCTTCCGTTAGCTTACTTTCTCCAGAACGAGGGATAGAAAACCACCAGCGCGGAAAACATTTCTAAGCGACCCACCAGCATATTCCAGGATAAAAACCATTTTCCGATGTCGGAAATATGGGCATAGTTTTCGGATGGCCCAACCGAGCCAAATCCGGGGCCGATGTTCATCAAAGTCGCGATCACTGAACTCATAGCGGACACATAGTCCATGTTATCCGAAATAACCATAAAACAACCCCCACCCAAAACCATAAAAATGTTCACAATAAAATAGCAGAGCGCCAGGTCGATCATGGAATATTCAATCAAACGTCCGTTGAGGCGGATCGAAACAACAGAAAGTGGCTGCAAGAAGATTCTTTTAATAGAAGCTACCATGTATTTGCAGATTATGACGTAATGGACGACCTTAATGCCGCTAGTGGTTGAGCCCGCACAAGCCCCAATAAAACACACCACATACAAAAACATTTGGGCGGCTTGGGGCCATTGTTCATAGTCCGCTGTGGTAAATCCGGTCGTGGTCAGTAACGACATCACTTGGAAGCATGCAAAGCGTATCGAATCGATGAGACTATCATAAGTGCTTTCTTTCCATAAAATCAGGGAAACCACAGCGCAGAAAAATAGGCAAAATCCCACATACCAGCGAAATTCGGTGTTTATTTTAAACGCGTGCCAGTCCCCTTTCAGTAACTGGTAAAAAAGCACAAAGGTCATCCCCCCCAAGAACATAAATACAATCACCACCCAATCAAAGTATGCATTGTCATAATGTCCCATACTCGCGTTTTTAGGGGAGTATCCGGAGGTCGATACAGTTCCGAAGGCATGGCACATCGAATCAAAAACTGACATCCCTCCCAAACTCAGCAAGATAATCTGAAATAAATTCAGTGCCAAATAAATTTGCCATAAGCGGACCATGGCATCACGATTCCGCGGTTTGAGTTTTTCTTTGGTGATCACCTGTCCCGGGCTCGATTCGGCTCTAAAAATGCGCAATCCACCCACACCATGCGGTAAAAAAATGATTGTCAATGTCAAAAATCCCATTCCTCCCAGCAAATGGGTTTGACTTCGCCAAAATAGCAATCCGTGGGGAAGCGTTTCAATCTCAGTAAGAATTGTAGCACCGCTAGTGGTGTATCCGGATATCATTTCAAAGAATCCATCCGTAAACGAAGGGATTGATTGGTGAATCATAAACGGAAGCGCAGAAACAGCAGAGACTAAAACCCACCCAAAAAAAGCAATAAAAAAACCGTCTTTGGTTGCCAGATCATTACATTTTCTACAAAACCACCATAATGGAACTCCCGCTAAAAATATAAGAAAAGCTGAAATCAAAAAAGAATTGAGATCGTCCTCGCCATAATGCAATGAACATATAATAGGCAAAATCATAGATGCTGCCGTTATCATCAATAGTTTTCCCAATACGTTGGCGATCGAAGCGAAATGCATAGAGTTTTACAATAATTTGTATAAGCCTAAATTATGGTGGAAAGCCTGATTTAGTCACCATCCCCATGAAACAGGCTTTGAAGTTCTTTAAGCATTTTGGAACCGCAAACCGCTATAACTCGGTCATCTTTCCTGAGTTGCGTTTCTCCCATGGCAATTTCCCATTTTTCATCGCGATAAACAGCTCCGATTAAAATTTTACCATACAAAGAGGGCTCCAGTTTATTGAGGGGCGTCTTACAAATCGGAGCGTCTTTAGCGACATGGAACTCCACGACATCCATATCAAAGCCATGAAGATGCGCGACAGAAAGCAACTCACCTCTTCTGATGAATTTGATGATCTCGTTTCCAGCCAGAATTTTCTTATTCAGCGCAATATCCAAGCCGATGGTTGCAGACAACACCAGATATTCTTCCTTATTCACCATGGCTATTGTTTTTGCCTGGCTGTTTGGCTTTTGCGTGTTAATAAGGTTTTTTGCCAGCAGGCCGGTCATCACATTGGTTTCATCATCCTGAGTGGCCGTAATAAAAGTATCGATGTCTGTCAGCCCTGCCGTATTCAAAACTTCCGCATCAGATCCGTCACCGTGCAATACTTCGGTATTTACCAGCACATTCGATAATTCTTTGGCATCAAAATCATTTCTTTCAATCAATTTAACACGTACCGACTTCCCTAACAGTTCAGCCACACGGGCACCGATTAATCCCCCACCCAAAATCATAACTCGGTGACGGTTATGACGTTTGACTCCCGTCAGCTCCATCAATTTCATAAGCGCCTCATGATTGGCCATCACCAGAATTTGGTCATTGGGTTTTATTTGATTACTACCCCCGGGTATAACGGTTTTGGTTCCTTGCGCTATAGCCAATACTCGAAAAAAGAAGTCTTTGTATTCTTGTGAGATTTCAAATAGTTTTTTGCCAGCTAGAGGGGATGACTTATGAATCCTTGTCGCCATCGCCATCATTTGCCCTTCGGCAATATCGATAATCTCGTTCCCTGCTGTCCTTTTGACCAATCGTACAATTTCTTGCGCGGCCAACTCTTCCGGGTGAATAATGAGGTCGATTTTCAAATCCTCCGTATTCAAAACTGAGGTTCCCGTACATAATTCCATAGAGCGGACCCGAGCTATTTTGCGGGAAACGCCAAAACGATCCCCAATAATCGATGATAGAATATTAACCGCGTCATTATCCGTCACCGCGATCAGATAGTCGACTTTCTGAACATTAGCTTCTTTCCAGCAATCAATGCTCATCGCGTTCCCTTTTAGGATTCGGGCATCAATACTGCCTTCGGCATGTTGGATTTTTCTGCTATCTTGTTCAATCACCGTAACGGCATATCCTTCATAAGCCAGACGTTTTGCGAGATAAAAACCGACTCCGCCCAGTCCAAGAATTAAGATGTTTTCGACGGATTGTGATTTCCTGAATTTCATAATGAATCAGCGGTATCAATATTTATGGGGTCGATACTGACAAAGGGTTGTGAGTATATACAGAGATAATGGCTTATCAAATATATCGGAATCGATTTGTGAGTATTTATGCGAGAAGTGTATAGAAGAAACTCAGTTTCAGCAATGCGCAAAAATGTCACTTAATCTCCGAAGATTTTATCGTATCATTGCTTTTTTAATGCTGCGGGCCATGAACTCCAGATTCCCAAGAATATCTTGGGCTAGCGGATTAAGCGGAATAACCTCGCCGTTGATAGCTCTGGCGATCTTTTGAGCGGCACTTTTATCGAACTGAGGTTGGACAAAAATTACTTTAGCCTTTTCTCGTTTTGCTTTCTTGATCAATAAGGCAAGTTCCTTTATTTTAGGTCGCTTCCCCTCAATTTCTATAGCTTCTTGGATTAATTGGTAGGCGTTGGTGAAATATCCGAATGACGGGTGAAACACATAAATTGTTTTTCCTTTTAGTGGGCTAAGCAATTGTTTGATTGATTGATGCGTTTGATCCAAATCCGAAATGAATTGTTTCGCCCGTTTGGTATAATAAGACTCACCCGCCGGATCATGTTGAATTAAAGCGCGTAGGATTGTCTCGGTTTGTAGTTTTACCAGTGACGGATCCAACCAGATATGAGGATCAGCCGTTCCTTCTCCGTGATGGTTTTCTGTTGGCTCATGATCATCGCGATCGTGCCTTGATTTAATTTTAAGCCGTTCAATCCCTTGCTCTGTATGAATTATTGCTGTTTTGGGGGCAATGTTTTGTATTTTAGGAAGAAGTGCTTTTTCAAATGGCATCCCGATCAAGAAAAGTATTTTGGATTTAACCAATTTTGCGATTTGCCCCGGAGTCGGCGAATAAGAGTGCGGATCTTTTCCGGGTGGAACCAATAGACTAATTTCCACTCGCTCTCCACCTATTTTATCCAGCAAGTAAACTTGTGGCAAAATACTGACATTTACCTTAAGTTTCATTGCCTTTGCTCGGATTGGGGTTGTCAATAGCAAAACAAAAAACAATAAGACTATTGAAATCAAAATCGGCTGAATGGCTTGTTTCATGTTTTGGTTGAAGAGCGTGTAATTGAATAGGATATTCGGGGTACCCGAATATTATAACCTTGGATGAGTTGATCGCAATGATGATTAGAAAATGCGCAATTCAACTGGTTGTTGTCTTTAGCGCTTTTATAGGAATGGCTTATCCTATGTGATAAAGATCACTGAAAATTTAGCCAATACCTTAAGGGTAGTCAAAGATTATGGTTAAATTCTTTTCCGCGATCAAAGTTACGAATTCAGATAGCACCCTGCAAATGATAGTTCTCAATGTATGCCTCTAAACCAGTAATCCAGCTGGTCGAATTCCATTGGAATGCAGAGTTCAGATTGTTTAATGAATACTCGTTGGGGGCAACATGGGCTTTGGCAATAGCCGGAGTGATGGTTGCAAAGTGTCTGTGATGCGACTTTGCGGGAAGTATATTGAAAATCGGTGAGCGTTTATTATTCTCTGGTCGAATAGGGTTATAGCTTAGGGCTGTAATAATTCCGTAAATGACAAAATGGGGGATACCAAGTATTGACCGCATCAGACCTCCTATTATTTACAACGCGTTCCTTTGATGGATGGCGAGTGCTGTAAAAGCTTTTTTGATAATTTCTCAGATTCAATCATGATCGATACTTCATTGTTGTATTTCAATGCTGAGTGGTTTAAATTGTGGTTACCCATGTGAGTATATTTCTGATCGATGATGATTTGTTTTGTGTGGGTTTGAATTTCTGGGGAGTCGCTACATACATGAATTTTATGCCTTTATGCTTTGCGCATGACTATGCTGTTTTCCTGATTCAATTGTTGATTGAAATTCGATTTTTCCATAAGTATTCGAATATCGACACCACGTTTTCGCGCTTGGATCAATTCATGTAGAATTTGATTGGCAGGATTTTGCTTGTTATTTATGGTTTAAAAAAGAAAAAATGCTATGTCTATTGACTTCTCAGCCTTTCTAATACTACCAAACATATCGAATCACGTTTCATAAGGGTTGCCTGATCAGCCCTCTCTTGAGAACGCAAAAAAAAGGGGAGAAAATGACTGTTGGAACCACAAACCGGGTTTTGGAAATCAACCTGACGGATCAATCTGTTAACGAATTTAAGGTATCGGATGAGGATCGCAGAATGTACCTGGGGGGAAAGGGCCTGGGCTTGAAACTCATTTATGACCGCATGAAACCAGGTATTGATCCTTTGGGAGAAGACAATATCATGGCATTTATGATGGGCGTCCTGATGGGGACAGGTGCTCCCTGCAGTGGTCGATTTGCCGGTGTTACTAAATCGCCACTGACAGGTATTATGCTGTGCTGTTCCTGTGGCGGTGAATTTGGAATGGCATTTAAAAAAGCTGGCTATGACGGGCTCCTGATAAAAGGGAAAGCTGAAAAGCCAACCACCCTGCTGATAACGGATTCAAGGGTCACATTTGAAGCGGCTGACCAACTCTGGGGCCTGGATACTGAAGAGACCCAGAAAAATTTAAATCTGGACAAGAACAGCGGGGCCATGGTGATCGGTCCTGCCGGTGAAAACAAGGTTCTTTATGCCAATATTAGATCCGGCCACCGCTATCTTGGTCGGGGCGGCATGGGGGCGGTGATGGGTTCTAAAAAACTGAAAGCGGTCAAAGCCATCGGCAAGGCAGAAAAAACAGAACCAGTGGATAAAAGCGTTTTCAGTGGGACCAAGAAAACAGCAGTCAAGTATATTAAAAACAACCACTTTGTCGGACATCTGTATCGTGATTTCGGAACGGCCGCCAATGTCAATATCTGCAATGTGGGGGGCATCCTTCCGGTAAACAATTTCCAGGATGGTTCCCATCCCAAAGCGATTGATGTCTCCGGAGAACTGCTGAAGGACAAATACCAGACAAAAACCAGTTCCTGCAAGGCATGCACGATTCTCTGCGGGCATAAGGGGACTTACAAAGACGGCAGTATCCATCAGATTCCGGAATATGAAACTATCGGACTGCTGGGTACCAACATCGGCGTCTTTGACAGCGATCAAATCACCGAATGGAATGATATCTGCGGGAAACTGGGGATGGACACCATTAGTATCGGGGCGACCCTTTCCTGGGCAATGGAAGCGGCTGAAAAAGGGATTTTTGAAACAGATCTCAGGTTCGGTTCAGCGGATGGTGTAACCCAGGCAATTCAAGATATTGCCATGCGCCAGGGCACTGGCAACGACCTGGCGAATGGTACCAAACGGCTTGCACATCAATATGGCGGAGAATCATTCGCCATGCACGTCAAGGGTATGGAGTTTCCGGCGTACGATCCCAGGGGTTCTTTTGGTCATGGACTTTCATATGCAGTTGCGAACCGGGGGGCTTGCCATCTGTCTGCAGTCACCATGGCTCTGGAGGTATTTATGGGCTTTCTGAATCCGTTTGCCATAAAAGGCAAGGCTCACTATGTGAAGTTTTTTGAAAACCTCTTTGCCGCCACGGCTTCTTTCCATACCTGTCTTTTTGCGGTGTTTGCGTATGTTTTGGAACCAGCGATTGTAAAATATACTCCCAAACCGATGTTGCGGATGACCATGCGTTTGATGCCTAAAATCGCGACCATGCTGATTCTGGTGCCAAGCCTGGTTAAATTGTATCGTTCCGTTACCGGAATTCGTCTTTCACAGGGGGATATCATGAGAGCCGGAGAGCGCATCCACCTGCTGGAACGCTATATGAACACAAGAGAGGGGATCTCACGCAAAGATGATACGCTACCGAAAAGACTTCTCAACGAGGGGCGGCTCAGTGATAAGAAAAACCGGATAGTGCCACTGGGACCCATGCTCGAAGATTATTATAAAATCAGGGGCTACGATGAAAATGGGGTCCCGGAAATGAACCGGATGAAAAAACTGGGCATCTCCGTCTAGTTGGGTATTATTTCAAATGGCCGAGATAATTTCGATCAACATTAAATTCTATTCCGGTATAGACCAGGAAATGGGTCTTACCGGATATGATCCTCATAAGGGAGTCAAGTTGAAGGTGCCAGATAAATCCGCACTGAAGAACGTGCTGAAATCTCTGGGCTACAAGAAGCAATCCCACCACCTCGTTTTCTGTAACGGAGAACGATCCAGCCTACGCTGTAAAGTTGAACAGGGAGATCAGATATCCCTGATTATTCCTTCCGCTGGCGGATGACTGGATTCAGTTAAGTGATATTTGATGGTTTTTGAAAACAGCTCCATTAATCAGTTGTCCATACAAAATGACGAGGAACCAATTTTTTCAATAAACTCATCCCAACCACTTACCCTCACCCAGTCTTCATCTGGTATTTCTTGATTGTGGGGGCGGGTCATCAGATAGACTTCCGCATTTGGAACATTATCTATTACTTCTTTACAATTGCTGGGATGATCGTCCAGAAAAACAATACGTTTACCACTAGTACTGAGGTTTTTTATAATTGCCGATTTTGTTGGATAATCCTGAATCCCAAAGTCCCAATGTCCGGCAGGGAAAACCTCTTTATATTTAAATTGGTGTTTCGCTAGATTGCGCTTTCGTTTTTCAATCAAGTGATTGGGGATATTCGTGATTAAGTAGGTCGGAAAGCGTGCTGTAATTTGATTGAATCGTCCCGGATCTATCAGATTATTTAACTCCGCGAATCGTTCAGAGCCAACAAACTTGCTCCATGCCTCTTCCATGTCAATATCCGGAAATTCTTCATGCAATTCCCAGTTTTTGGGGACATAGTCATCGGGCAAATCGGGAATATACTCATCTCTCATAAGATCAATAAAGGAAGTCTCAAAATCAAGAATGATTCCATCGACATCTAAAAAAAGCTCCATATGTTGTGACATGCCAATTCATTGATGAATGTTCATACCCCCGGAAATGAATAGAGGTATGCGTAGATTGAATAATTAAGGCTGATGCTTTCCCTCAAATAGAGACTCCGCAAATAATCGAGCTGAGAAACTCTGAAGGTCATCGATTCCTTCACCTACCCCAACAAAATAAACCGGAATTTCGAACTCATTGATAATTCCAATAATAACACCACCTTTTGCCGTGCCATCCAGTTTAGTAACAATCAGACCATCCAGTCCGATAAGAGCGGTGAATTCCTTAGTTTGTACAATCGCGTTTTGGCCGGTGTTCGCGTCTAATACCAATATGGAGGCATGGGGACCATCCGGGATTACTTTTTTAAGCACTTTCCGCATCT
Organism: uncultured Pseudomonadota bacterium; assembly: GCA_964549175.1. Taxonomy (GTDB): domain Bacteria; phylum SAR324; class SAR324; order XYD2-FULL-50-16; family XYD2-FULL-50-16; genus CAZJUM01. Next base: position 12,739 of record CAZJUM010000020.1, read on the forward strand.
TAAACAGTTCATCCATCAGGTTTTTTTTGGTATGTAGTCGCCCTGAAGTATCACAAAGCAATATATCATACTGTTCTTCCACAGCTTTTGTGGCCGCGTCATATATAGTAGCGGCAGGATCGGAGTTAATTTTTTTGGCAACAATATCAACACCGGCACGATTGCACCATTCCTCCAGTTGCTCAATCGCGGCAGCTCGAAAAGTATCTCCCGCGGCGACCAGCACCCGTTTACCTTCATTTTTATATTTTGCGGCAATTTTCCCAATAGAGGTTGTTTTGCCCACACCATTGACTCCGACAAAAAAATATACGCTGGGACCAGATTGGGCTTGTGGCAAAAAATGGTTCCCCTGATCGAGAATACCCGCAATAACTTTTTGAACTTCCTCTACGACATCAGATTGCGTTTTGAGAACGAAATTAGACAGCTTAGTTTGAACGATATCGATAATTTTTTCGGTGGTTGCATATCCTAAGTCGGCCCCGAGAAGTCGCTCCTCTAGTTCTTCGATGAAATCATCATCAACTTCATCTGATCCGGATAAATCGTTTAATGTACCAACGAGTAGATGCTTGGTTTTAGATAATCCATTTTTAAGCTTTATGAAAAATTTAGCTTTCTTACCCGTGTCATTTTCTCCCGCAATATTCTTTGTGAGTGGCGTCTCTTTCTCTTTAAGTTCTTCTTCGGCTACTCGGAGTTCTTCTGAAATTTGCTGGGCTTTCTTTTTTTGTTGTTTTTGCCGCTCCTTTGATTTCTTTTTTTTACTAAAGATCATGTTAAAAATCTATTTAAAAATAGTAAGTTAGTCCTAGATCTCATCGAAGCCCCCTCAAAACCGTCAAGTTGATGGACATTGATTCTATATATTTCAGTGTATAATCGGAAACACGACGATGAATTCAATAAAATGATTTCATTTTCTGAAAACCGAGTGTCTGCTTCTGAGATGAAAGGCTGTAAAACCAATGTGTTCAGAGTTATGGGGAAAATTTTTTAATAGAGGTCCGTAATATAAAGCTTATCCTATACTCTTTGTTTGTAATTTAAGCAAGCTTTGTCCCCCAGTTTTCACGGCTAATTCATTTTACCTTTGAAATTAGCGGTTGTATTGGATTTTGTATTTGGTTCTGATCAAATCGGAATGCCTTTGATAGTTTCGGTATAACTTTCAAGCAACAAACTGATTAATTGCCTGCAACGAATTGAAAACCCGAATCTTCAGCTTGTTTTTCGTTTACGATTGTTGATTTTCTACTGTTTTGAACACTGAATCATCAAAAGATGAAGTGGCGGTCTCGCACCGACAGATGGTCGTTCATGAACTAATTGGCGTATTCGTTTGTGGAATCTCGGGCGAATCAAGAATTTCTTAAAAGATTATTATTCTGTAGAGATTTCTGAACTCATCTTATCCCACAGTGATTTTGAGGAGGAATCATCGTCCTCCTTTTTACCCGCTGCATGATCGTTAGATTTAACGGTATCAGCATCTTGGAAACGGTGTTCACCAACTCCTTGATACAAACCGCAACTGTCTTTTTCGTTATCCTCAATCAATTTTAGTGGGGTGGAGCTAAGAGTTTCCTCCAAAATGTCAGGAACGGAGGAATCATATGATCGCTTGCTTGAGGGTGTTTGAACATCGGCTTTCGAGTTTTCAGTCTGTCTCTTCAAGTTATGCTCAAAGTCACCCTGATTGTATTTCAGGTTTAAACTTTCTTCTAAAGTTCTCCCAATCAGTAGAAAGGCTTCCTCGTCTAATATTTTCTTTTCTCCCAGTTCCGAAACGGTTTGATACTGATATGAACCATTGGTTTTTTCCATCATGGAAACACTAATCAATATTTCTTCACGTCTGGTACAAGAACACAGGTATTCAGCTAAGCTGGCAGGTTCTCCGACCACGGTAAAATTTTCAGATGATGCGGCCAAGGCTCCGACCACACCAACTGCTGAATGAAGACCAATTCCAAAATCAAATAACGCTTTTTCATGAACCTTACGCTCATGATTTTGCGGCAACCAATTTAAGTGGCATTTAAGCGCCGCTCTAATAGCATTATCAACACTATTGATTCCCTCAAATAAGCCAAATGTTTTATCACCAATGATTTTTACTATCTGTCCCCCATTGGCTTGAATTGTTTTCTCCAAGGATGCTAAAAAATTATCCGCATAAGCCGATATTGAGCCTGGTTCTTGATCTTGAATATACTCCTGAATCAACGGAATCCGTGCACACAGGCATGTAATGTCTGCTTTTCGGAGAACCAAATCTCCGGATTTTTTAGATGATCCTTTAAAATAATCTTTGTGGACACTCGATAAGCTATTGTCTTTAGTGAGAAAGGCTTCCTTTAAGCTACTTATCATTTCGTTGTAAACCAGAAACAGAATTCCTAGTTCATCTTTACTTTTTGGCTGAAGCTGATGATCAAGGTTTTTCTTTTTCACCTGTTTTAATGCTTCGATCAGTTTAAAATGACCTTTGGATATTGGCAGAAAAACAATCCAGATTATAATGAAAACGATCACTATATTAGCTATGCCAATGACAAACAGACGATATCGGGCTTTTTCAATGATGTTTTTGTAATTGTATAAAACCTGCGTGGTCGCGATTCGAATTTCTTTCCCATCCTTTTTAATGACGATATTTCTAAGAAATTGCAGCACTGTTAATGCTTTATTATTAATTTTATAATTCACCTTGCTCACATTGGTTTTGTGACCGCTATTATTGTCTATTTTTCGCAAAAGACTCGGATGAGCCTTTTTATTTTGAAGATCTTTATTGGTTGAAGCATAATACATCCCATCGGGGATTAAAATTACCGAGATTTGCAGTAGCTGCTCACTTTGATTGCCACTTTGTTCAAAAAGCGTATTTAACGCGTTTCCGACATAAACTTGTTTTCCGGAATACATACTGCTCAAAGCGAAATCCGAAGTAATTATCGATGTTATCTCACCGGATGCATAAACTTGCTCTAACTCAGGTTTGACAAGATCTTCTATAAAAAAAACATTCAAAATAACTATAGCGCTAAGTATTATCAAAGTAACCCATAGCAATATTTTCAGAGGAAGTTGATAGTTATAGCCGGGGGTATCATTATTTTTGGTGGTGTATTGTTCATTCATATTTATCCTAATCTGGTGTATGTTCTCAGCTCGGAATATACGCGATAAAAGTAAATTTTCTTGTTTGAAGTCGATTTATTCCTCATCAACCCACGGGAGTATTTCCCGAATTCTCTAAGTATACAGCTCTGAGCATTTCATCGGTTGTCGTTATTCCTTCGATCACTTTTATCGCGCAATCGTAACCAAGTCCCTTCATTTCTTGCTGTAAGGCAACTTTTTTCAGTTTGGTGGTACTTTTTGTCTTTAATATGGTTTGGCGAATGACATCATTCACTACTAATAATTCGTACACGCCAATTCTGCCGTGATAACCCGTATTTAAGCATTTTTTGCAACCGGTACCTTTCCATAGTTTTCCACTATACTCTTCTTTTTTTATAAATTGTTGAATTCCAAATTTAACCAGTTCATCCCAATCAACCGCGTATTCAATTTTGCAATGGGGGCATATTTTTCTGATCAATCGCTGAGCAATAACAGCGGTTACCGTACTTGTAACCAAAAACGGCTCAATTCCCATGTCAATTAAACGAATCACACTGGAAATCGCATCATTTGTATGTAAAGTGCTAAGTACCAAGTGACCGGTTAGTGATGCCTGGATCGCTATCTGAGCGGTCTCCGTATCCCGCATCTCTCCAACCATAATGACATCCGGATCCTGACGTAGCATGGCTCGGAGTCCTTTAGAAAAGCTGACACCTATTTTTTCATTAACCTGCATTTGTCCGTAATTACTTATTCGATACTCAACCGGGTCTTCGATCGTAACAATATTTTTTTCATCCGCATCCAATTTATTCAGCGCTGAATACAGAGTCGTGGTTTTCCCGGAGCCTGTTGGTCCGGTAACCAATATGATACCATGGGGATGTTGTATTAACTGCTCTATCTGCGCGGCTATTTCAGCCGTCATTCCCAAGTTTTTCAGTGATACTATTCCTTTGCTCTGATTTAAAAGCCTTAACACAGCGCGCTCACCATGAACGGTTGGAATAATCGACACACGAATATCAATTTTTTTTCCTGCCAGGAGAATCATGGTTCTGCCATCTTGTGTTTGGTTTTTTGTCGAGATATCCAAACTGGCCATTACTTTCACTCGATTAATCAGCGGAATATGCCCTTGCTTGGGCACCTTCGTTATTTGGTGCAAGATGCCATCAATTCGGTTCCGTACAATTGTTTTCTGTGGGCTAGGATCGATGTGGATGTCTGAACTGCCATCTTTAACCGATTGGAAAAGAATGGAGTTCATCAACTTTTTAATGGGTTCTTCATCCTCCGTATCTAATAAATCTTCGGTTTCATCGGATAGGAATTCGCTCAGATAATTGAGCTCCTCATCGCCTTCCAAAACCTCAGCCGCCTCTTCAGCTGAGCTCGTATTTCTATCATAGATTCGATTCAGTGTTTCGAGAATCAGCTCTTCAGTAGTTAAAACAAGCGAATGCGAGCTAAATCCCAAGATATTCGCGGCTTCCTCATAAGGAGCACTCGGCCATGGTGACAATACAGCAAAATCAACTCTGTTGTGTACAATACGGTATGGAGCAAAAAGATGTTTTTTAGCAAAGCGGATTGGAATACCAACAACAAATTGTTCTTGAAAATCCAGTGGTAACTCATTTATTTGACTAACAAATTCGATACCAATGACTCGACTCAAAGCATGCTGATAATCAGCCAGATCTACTAAATTGGCTTTTGTCAGGTAGTCTTTTAAATTGGTATTTTTACCAATGGCAAGTAAACAATTTTCTTTCAATTCCGGTTCACTTACTGAAACCAATCCGGCGAGATGTTTCACCAGTTTAAGTTCAACAGAAGATAAAGCTATGGTTTGCATAATTATCGTTATTTCAAGTCTGATTGATTATCAGGTTTTAGCGGGTAATTGATTTTGTCTTTTTGAAAAATCGCGATATTTTTTTTCTCAATTTCTTTTTTGTGATTTTGTCTTTTTGAAAATCAATCAATTGGAACAAAGTTGTAATTCCCAATTCCTCTAATAGTTCCGAAAATCGATCGAAAAAGTATTTGATGGCCAAAACATCCGGCATGGCGCGGTGATGATTTTCCATGTTGTAATTAAAGAATTCAGATAACCCAACCACACCATGAGAGCTAATACTTGGTAATAATTTTTTCGCCAATCGCAATGAGCAAATCTCTACCCTGTTTTTAAAAGGCTCAATTCCCAGTCGAGTGATTTCAGCGTTGATAAAATGAAAATCGAACAGGGCATTATGCGCCACAAAAATCCCCTCATTGGCAAATTTCACAAAATCGGGCAGAATCTCTTCAATAAAAGGGGCATTCATAACCATTTTGTTTGACACGCCAGTGAGACGCGCGATTCGATATGAAATCGATTTTTCAGGATTTACCAATGTATTAAACTCACCCAAGACCTCACCATTTTTTACTTTCAACGCGGCCAAGTCAATAATTCTGTCTTTTCCCTTAATGGGTCCTGTGGTTTCAATATCGGTGATTACAAAGATCACTTCTTTGAGCGGTTTGTCCTCAAGAAATTCTTCCAACGGAGCGATTTTCCACAATTTGTTTGAGATTGGGACAAATCGATTGTCAGATTGAATTATTGTTTGCAGTTTTTCAAATTCTTGATATTTCGTGATACCCAAAGCTCGGCAAATCTGCTTTTTTGTTAACGTGCCTTCAAAACGGAAAAGAAGCTGAAAAACGGCATCAATCAAGATATCCCTTTTGACTCATTATATATTTTCGATGCGGAATAATGCGTCTAAACGCACTATTTAATCGCATTTGACTAAACTAGACCGATGGTTTACGCAAGTGTATGAAATAGTATTCCACCTCAGTGATCCAGTTATTCTGGCGGTATTCATGAATCATAAAAAATCGCCAGGATTATATCCACACCTATCTTAAATCTTTTAATTAATCACCATGAATAACATAGCGCTTTTCAAAAATTTTAATATGCGCCTCGCGGCCATCGGTCTGTTGTTTTTTGCGGTTAATGCATGGGTTTCATACAGCTTTTATCATGCCAATAGTTACAAGATTTTGATGGTTTTACTGGGAGTAACGCTATTGTTTTTTTTACACGAGATACTATTTTTTAAGAATTCCTCCAGTAAGCAAATTTGGAAAAAAGCCGCTGTTCTTTTCATCCCTCTAATTGTAACAATCCCCGGGTATTTATACTATCAGGGGCAATATAATTACAATTTCAACTACGAGTTGGCGATAAACATCGTATTGATTCTGTGGGCCATATATGTTGCCCGAAGTATCACCAAAGAAAAAGATTTTCCGGCGCTTATACTCTATCTCGGAATCACAATCATTTATGTTTCATTTTTAGCATTTTTGGAAAAATTTGGCTTAAGCCCATTCTCCGCAACTAATAGCTATGGAATTGGCCAGTCGGTAAATCGGGTCAAATCCACATTTGGTAATACCAACTATTTCGCAGCATTTTTAATAGCACTAATCCCTATTTATTTCTGGATTTGCCTCCCTTTTGGTTTTAGCGATAACGGATCCAAAACTCAAAAATCTAACAAAATTTTTCTAATCATCAATGTCTCAACTCTGACTATCGGAGTTATTACACTTTGGCTTACACAAACAAGAGCAGCACTGGGTGCTTGTATTTTGAGTATATTTCTACAAGCATTTTTATTAATTCTGGTTAAGGGATCAAAAAGCAAACGGCGAAAGCTGGTTGCTTATTTCCTGGGATTCTGTGTGACTGTGATCATCGTCGCGGCAATATCGCTTATTATTGTCAAAGATACACAACAATTCAAGTCCTTCACTGAAAGCTCTCGTATCAGCCAATTGTTTTCCAAGAACGCATGGTATGGAAGGACCATGTCTTGGCAAGCAGCCTATAAATCAATAATCAATTCACCATTGATAGGTTATGGCCTGGGTAGTTCGTATAATCTGTTTTTTCTTTTTAAGAACCCTGACGCCAGGATATTCTGGAAAGAACAAAGCTACAACCATGTCCATTCAGAAGTTTTAGAGTTTACCCAAGAAGCGGGTATATTGGGCCTAATCGCTCTTGTCGGTTTTTGGGTCTATCTGGGGTTTTTACTCTATACAAATTACAAAGAGACACAAAATCCTTTCATCAAGCGACTAACTATCGGTCTCAGTGGCGGACTGGGAGCGTATTGTATTCAAGCCGCTTTTTCAGTAGCACCAAGAATGATGGTCACACGCCTGCCAGTTTTTACCATATTTGGAATGATTATCGCTTTGGAATTGTTGCGACAAAAAAACAAAGCCGATGTTTTTACGAGTTTTAGAACCAAAATAATGTCTAGCTCACCACTACTCGTATTACTCATTACAGCTCATATCATCTTTATACCTTGGATAACCAGACAAAACCAGACGAACAAATTCCAATCAACCCGAAATTCCTTGCTTGCTGTTGAATTGTTTGAGCAAACAGTTGAAAAATGGAAGTCACCTGATATATATGGACTTTTTCATTTGGCCGACGCACAGAATTTTTATCAACGTTGGGATAAACTCGGCTCTACACTGAATCGAATGCACGAAACCATTCCCCATTATCGTGATGTGGTTTTCCAAAAAGCGTCATTGTCTTTAATCAAAGGAAACCTGGAAGAAAGTAAAAAGCATGCTCTTGAATATCAAAGTTTTGATACCCACCATGAGCCAGTGATTGATTTATTGAGCAATATTGCTTTTTATACAAATGATCCGAATCTTTTTTTCGAGCAATTCAAATATCTTTTAATTTATAGATTGGTTAAGGAAAAAGTCGTCAAACCGGAAAACTTTCATCAGATTGAAATAACAAAAGAAGATATGAATGTAGCATTGTCATTCAAGCAAAATGACGATCAATTAGAAATAAGGCTCGCGGATAAGTTTTTTAATCAGATCTTTACGCACGCGAGAAAACTAAGATCACAACCCAAATGGACGATGGCTCAGCAAAATCTATTCGCGCAATCTATTTTTTCTATTTTCACCAATCAAGCTTTGTTCCGATTAAAAATCAAGGCTCCCTATAAAAAAGAAAAGGATAGAATTCGAAAAGCTGCCGATCAGCTATTTATGGCAGAAAAACAACAGCAACAAATCGAGCGAATGATCACGCAAAAACATCAAAAAGAGCTCAAAAACACCAAATACCAGAAAAGAAAAGAACTTTTTGAAAAACACAAAGAAGAACGAGTAAAAATGACAAGTCCCCTAAGTGAAAGAATTAGTAAATTACACGATGAGTTAGCCCAGAAATCCAATTGGGAGGACTTCAAACAAAAACGCATTTTTGTGATCAGTTTTATTAAAAAACTAAGCGCGATTGTTTTTCCTCCGAATCGCATGGAAAAATCGAAGCCTAAACCATAAAGACCTCACATTTTCATTCATTGACTTTAGTTCTCTTTTTTCGCACGAGTAACGAAGCTTAGAAAATCAAGTTTTACCATTACTCCGGTGGCTCCATAGTCTCGAAGAGCTATGGAGTCTGTATGATTTACATTAAGACTCCGCAAGGCTATGCCATTATGGAGCCACCGTGGGCTTTAAAAGCAGATTTTTTTGTTCTGTATGTGCTTAGAATCTATTTTTATTTTTCAGCGGCGGTCA
>CAZJUM010000021.1:0-21217 GCA_964549175.1 uncultured Pseudomonadota bacterium
GTCTTTAATGCGTTAAATCCTTGCGCCTTAGCGCGGAATATATACTCCGCAAGGCCGCCGGAGGCATACAATTAATCCTTTAAGCAGATCGGTAAACTGATACGGGCGCTTTATATTCCAGTGCTTGATGAAGCCTTTCCTGGTTATAAAATTTGATAAAAGCCTTCAGTGAGCAGTGGGCCTCTTTTACCGTTCTATAGTCTTTGAGATAGATCTCTTCATATTTTATGGTTCTCCATAACCGTTCGACAAACACATTGTCCAGGGCTCGACCCTTTGAATCCATGCTGATTTTGACATCCTTTGTTTGCAGAATTTCTAAAAACTTTAGCGATGTGAACTGGCTGCCTTGGTCCGTGTTAAAAAGTTTCCGGTGTGGCGTAAAATAATGCCTCCTCCGGAGCCTCGATGCAAAATGTATTTTCAAGAGTATTGCTGAGGCCCATGAAAGAACATACCTGCTGTACCAATCCATGACTGCCATCAAATACATAAAACCATTACCCATTCTGATATAAGTTATGTCGGTACTCCACACCTGATCCGGCTTGTTAATTGCGACATTTTTCAGTAAATAAGGGTAAATCTTGTGTTTTTCATCCCTCCTTGTTGTTTTGGGTTTCGGATAAATGGCCTCAATCCGCATGAGCTGCATGAGGCGTTGTACCCGTTTCCTATTGACCAGATATCCCTTAGTATTCAGATAAGCTGTAAGCCTTCGACTTCCGTAAAATGGTGTTTTTGTATGTTGCTCATCAAGCAAATCCATAAGGGTGAGTGTATATGCATCCAATGGTTTGGGCTTGTAATACAAAGCCCCTTTTGAAACCTGGAGCAGCTCGCATTGCCTTTTAATACTGATCTTTGGATGTTTTTTGTCTGTCAGCCTCCTTCTATCAGATGTTGATTGTCTCAACCTTTTTTTTAACCAGCCATTCTCAACTTCGAGCTGGCCGATTTTTTTGTATAATTCGTCAATCAATGGTTGATAGTCTTTTTCTGTTTTCTTTTTTGCCGTTGAGAAAACACTTGGCAGTCCTTCCAATGCCTCTTTTTTCCACCTTGTCAACAGGGTGCGGTGAACTTCGTATTTAGATGACAGCTCAGATACCGTTTCATTTTCTCGGATGACATCAATTGCAACTTTCGCTTTGAACTTTGCGGTGTAATTTTTTCTCATGAACCTCCTTCTCGGTAAAAATTTGGACCGTTTTTTATCACCTCATATGTAGCTTAGCAACCGGTTCAAATTTTGGGGTCCATTATAAATGTACTATTTCTTCATTTAAATGATAAGTCAGCATTTGAGAAAAGTCTTCCCTCAAAACTTTTTGAATACTGTTGCATGGGAAAACCAATTCTGGCCGGCTACAAAGGACTTCTTCCTAATTTCGTTGCCGAAAATGAAATAGAAGGCATTTTTATGTTTGAACCGAATAATAAAGAATCTTTTTTAGAGACATTCTATCAAATCAAGCAAAATTACTATGACCGTAGAAAATTTATTGATATGTGGAAAAGAAAAGATCAGATCAAATTAATGGTTAATGACATCATTTCTCGGGCACCAGGTGATGATTAAAATAACACGTTACTATACAAAACTAACGCAGTTCATCACGGACTTTAAAGTATAGTTCAGCCTCAATTGCGCCGGATGAGGCCCTTTAACTTGCGGTCACCTGCCCAGAGCCAGTGCATGAATTGCTCCGGTACTTCGCCATGCTCCTTGCGGTTGACTTTGCAGTGGAGGGTTGAACGCTGTAGCGCACCACCGCCGAAATTGTAGGTGAATGATGCCAGCTCATCGAATTAACCATCGGTCAGCAGAACATTGAACAAGCGTAAGACCGCAGGTTTGGCGATAACGGCATCCTGCCGCAGTAATTCTTCTGTCTGTTCCTCAATGATACCAACGGCAAATTCTTTATCAGCGGATGAACATGTTTACTCTGAATAATGTGGTTTCTGTTTACTTACATGCGATATTTTGTTTACAATATTACTTATAAATCACTTTATTCTCTTTCTTGTTTTCCCCTGAAAATACCGGAAATAGAATTACTTATTGTTTGCCATTCAGCGGCGATAACTTTGATTTTGGATGACTGCATAATAGGGAGTTATGAAAAAAAGTGTTTGGTATTGTTGGGTGGTATTCGCATTCATCATTGTAGGGAGCGGAACCTCAGTACTCGCGCGAACGTGGGATCAATACAATGTTTTGTTTTCGGTGCTGAATAAAAACAGCCGGAAAGGGTATATCAAGCAATCGGTGGATGGCGGAGAGACTTGGAATACGGTTTGGGATGCCGGATTGCACGCCCGAACCAGAGAAAATCGTTTAACGGACATCGCGTACGGGGATGGTACGTTGGTCGCTGTCGGCAATACGATCCTAAGCTCTAATGATGGCGGTGAAACCTGGAAAGAAACCGTACTCAAAAATTATGAACGAGAGCAAATGTTCTCTTCCGGTAAACCATTAAAAGCGGTTGTTTTTGGTGATGGCTTATTTGTTGTCGTCGGTCCCAACCATGTTCTGTACTCAGCTGATGGTTTCAATTGGAAATATGTGAGATTCGGGAAGCTCTCTGAAGAAGAGGAGCAACGGAAAAAGGCTAAAATTAAAGGCGAATATCCGCCGGATATTACCAAAAATTTAATGTTTCCTTTGGATGTGGTCTATGTAAATGGCCTGTTTTGGGTCACCGGAGGAAGTCGTGATTGCGTGGTTGCCAGCTATTCAATGAGTGGGGATAAATTGGTGTTGGATAAAAAAATAAAACTCTCCAAACAATATGGAGAATTTGCTAAATTGGTTTCGGGAGGATTAAAGTCAACGGCTTTTGACGGACGTACTAACATTGTATCCTTTACCAATAGTGATCGATACGCGTATTCATCAGATTTGGGAGTGACGTGGAATTTTGCGTATACGCCAGAGCAAACCATCGGGGCCGCCATAGTATTTGCGAATGAGACCTGGGTCGCTGCCAGCAAATTCAGCAAAATCTATTTTACAAATGATATTAGTGGCGGCTGGTTTAAGTCGGACTATGAAGGGATTGAAAGCAGCGTTAATAATCTGGTTTTTGTCAATGATTCTTACTTCCTGGCGGCCAATGATGGAATTATTCTTCGATCATTTGACGGTAAAAGCTGGGAGATTATCTATCAAGGTGAGAAAAACTATGATGTTCGAGCGATTGCCGGCATGGAAATCACCGTGGGGGCATACAAAAGAAAAGAATGAAAGAGAAGAAAAATGAATTAAGAAAGTTATCAAGAAAGCCAGGTGAAGAAAAAACGGCCAATGAAAATCCGGTTTCAAGGATTGGCTCATTTTATCTGAGCGGAACCGGTTCAATTTAGATAAATGCTATAGGACAAAACTGATTTCATCTCCGCGACTAAATTTTCTTCCCGCAATTATCGCAAGTTCCACTGCTGCTATTTTGCATAATGATCTGCCTGTGTTCACACTCCCGCTTCAGACACCTTTTGGAAAGAATTACGCCGATGGCCATTCCTGTGATGGCAAGAGCGAAAATGCCTAATGACGCAATAAAAGTACTCATACTCACCCACTTATTATTTTGTATATTTTAGAAAATTTGCCGTTCCCCTTTCTCGGAATCCTCCCTTGCTGCGATAGACAAATAACACAGACAGATTATTTTTCACTGCGATTTCGTATCCTTTGTCTTTTCCCAACACCAAAAGAGCGGTAGCCCATGCGTCAGCTGTGGCGCATGATTTTTGAATCACACTTACTGACCCTGTTTCATGTTGAATGGGATATCCTGTTTCAGGGTCAATCACATGGGAATAGCGTTTCCCGTCTTTAACGAAAAAGTTGCGATAATCTCCCGACGTTGCCATTCCATTTTGACCGATACTGAGCGTCTTGTAAATCGCTCGTTTTGTTGTGATGGGTTTCTCGATGGCCAACACCCAGGGAATTTCGTTCTGCTTGGTTCCGTTAACGCGTATTTCACCTCCCACTTCCACCAAGTAATTGGCCACTTGATGGCCTTCAAGTAAATTCGCGACTTCATCTACTGCGAATCCTTTGGCAACCGCTGAAAGATCCAATACAATACTGGGATCGTTTTTTTTGATTTTATTTTGGTTGGTATCGATTTCAATTCTTTGATACCCGATCGTTTTCAAAATTTCTTGAATCTCTTGTTCTGATGGCGGCACTTTCTCACCGGAGTCTTTTCCAAATCCCCAAATATTAACCAATTTGCCCACCGTCAAATCAAAGGCACCCTTTGATTGCTGGCTGACTTCCAAAGCCTCACGGATCACACGCATGGTCAGTGGAGAAACAGCAAACCAATCGGACCGATCATATGCATTAAACCTGGATAATTCCGATGAGGGTAGGTAAGTCGACATCAGGTGGTCGATTTCATTCAGAGCGGATTGGATTTCGTTTTGGAGTTTTTCTTGGTTAATCGACGGAGGGAGGGAAACCAACTTAATTGAATAAGTTGTTCCCATGGTTGATCCTTTGAAGCTTACGATTTCATTCGATTGTTCTCGCCAACATCCCCCAAAAACTAAAAAGGATAGAATAAGGAGTAAAACGGTAAAACCGAATCGGGAGTGAAACCGACGATTATCCGCCAAAGTCATCCAACAGGATATTGTCATCTTCAACGCCCAACTCATGTAACATATGAATTACCGCACGGTTCATCATTGGAGGACCACACATATAGTACTCACAATCTTCCGGTGCCGGATGATCCTTTAAGTATTCAGTGAACAAGACTTGATGGATAAATCCTACGGAGCCGGTCCATTTATCTTCCTCAAGCGGATCAGATAAAGCGATGGTCCAGCTAAAATTCTCGCTGTCTTTGGCAAGCTTGTCGAATTCTTCTTCGTAGAACATTTCTCGCTTACTGCGGGCACCATACCAGAATGATATCTTCCGCTTTGACTTCAGCCGATTCAATTGATCGAAGATATGAGACCGCATTGGAGCCATACCGGCTCCGCCACCCACGAAAACCATTTCGTTTTCTGTTTCCCGCGCGAAGAACTCACCAAACGGACCTGAGATTTTTACCTTGTCCCCTGGTTTCAAATTGAAAATGTAGGAAGACATAATTCCCGGAGGCACGGACGGTGGCGCGTTAGGAGGAGGTGTCGCGATTCTGACATTGAGTTTAATGATTCCTTTCTCTTCAGGGCAACTGGCCATTGAATATGCCCTGATGGTGGTCTCTTTTACATGAGATTCCAGCTTAAACAGGTCATAGTTGTTCCAGTCTTCCTGGTATTCTTTCTGGATATCAAACTCACTAAATTTCAAGTCGTGAGGCGGACATTCGATCTGGATATAACCACCAGCTCTGAAGTTGACATCTTCGCCATCAGGAAGCTTCAGTGTGAGATCTTTAATAAATGTTGCCACGTTGTCATTCGATTCCACAGTGCATTCCCATTCTTTAACGGAGAATACTTCTGCGGGAACTTCGATTTTCATATCACGTTTTACGGCTACCTGACAGGAAAGGCGTTCTCCCGCGGCGGCGCGTTTTTTATTGATATGGACGGTTTCGGTAGGCAACATGTCGCCGCCACCTTTAAATACTTTTACATTGCATTGGGCACAGGTCCCCCCCCCGCCACACGCGGAGGGTAAGAAAATTTTCTGATTTGCCAGGGTATTTAACAGCTTATCTCCGGCACTCACTTTCAATGTGTTCTCCGGATCATCATTGATTTCAATGGATACAGGCCCACTGGGAACTAGCCACGATTTAGCCAATAGGATAATCGTTACCAGGCTCAGCACGATGGCTGTAAACATTGCCACACCTAAGTATATCTCAATCATTACTCTGCCTTATACGAATAGCATAAAGGAACAGATCGTCAAAAACGACCGCCTTCTTTTTGATTATAGATTTCCGAATTACAATTGAATTCCACCAAAAGACATAAAAGCCATTGACATCAGTCCGACTGTGATAAAGGCAATTCCAAGCCCTTTCAATCCGTGCGGAACGTCACTGTATTTCATCTTTTCTCTGATACCCGCTAACAATACGATGGCTAATGCCCAACCAACTCCACCACCAAGACCGAATATGACACTTTCTGTAAAGCTATAGTCTCTTTCTACCATGAACAATGATCCCGCCAAAATTGCGCAGTTCACCGTGATCAATGGCAAGAATACACCCAGGGCATTGTATAGTGCCGGTACATATTTATCTAAAAACATCTCCAGGATTTGCACCATCGCCGCGATCACACCGATATAACTAATTAACCCCAGGAAGCTTAAGTTCACATCCGCTAATCCGGCCCACGCCAGAGCCCCATCCCTTAAGATGAACTTGTATATCAAATGATTGGTAGGTACCGTGATAGTTTGAACCACGATAACGGCAACACCCAGTCCCAATGCCGTATCTACTTTTTTTGAAACGGCCAGAAATGTACACATCCCCAGAAAAAAGGCCAGCGCCAAATTTTCAATGAAAATGGATTTTATAAACAAACCTAGATATAATTCTAACATGTTAATTTTCCTCTTCCACTTGATCTTTATATCTGGTTCGGATTGCCCAAATAATTAATCCGATAAGAAAAAACGCGCTGGGTGCCAACAACATTAATCCGTTTGTTTGATACCAGCCGCCCTCAGTTGTGGATTTAAAAACCTCAATTCCCACCAGTCTTCCGGCTCCCAATAGTTCTCGGATAATGCCAACAATGATCAAGATGACACTATATCCCAAGCCATTTCCTATACCGTCCAGAATACTCATGCCAACACCGTTTTTCATCGCGTACGCTTCGGTCCTCCCCATCACAATACAATTTGTGATAATCAATCCCACAAAAACCGATAATTGTTTGCTGATTTGAAACGCATAAGCTTTCAGAACCTGATCCACGATAATTACCAGGGAAGCGATAATTGTCATCTGGACAATGATACGTATACTTCCGGGAACATGGTTTCGGATTAAACTGACGGCGCCATTGGCAGATGCTGTCACAAAAATAACAGCCAGAGACATCACAAAAACGGTTTCCAGTTTTGTGGTAACCGCTAATGCTGAACAAATCCCAAGTACTTGCAACGCGATCGGATTATTTTTAAATAACGGATCGAACAGTACTTCTTTCGCTCTAGCCATTGCTGCCTCCTCTTGCTCGTAGTTTGGCCAAAAACGGTCCGAATCCGTTATCTCCCAGCCAGTATAACATAAAATTCTCAACACCTACCGTAGTCAATGTGGCGCCGGACAGTCCGTCTACCTGATGGACTGCTTCCGGCTTTGAAGGATCAACTTGCCCTTTTAAGATATCTAACGCCAAATTCCAGTCCTGAGTGAAGAGCTTTTTCCCCACCCATTGCTTTTGCCAAGAAGGATTGTCCACTTCTCCTCCCAGACCAGGTGTTTCGGCATGCTCATAAAAGGTATATCCTTTAATTGTATTGGCGTCGCCTTCCAGAGCCAGGAACGCGTACATGGTGGACCACAGTCCTTTCCCATGAATTGGAAGTATGAGTGTCTCAATCCGGTCCTGATCGGTCACCATATATACGCTTGCCAATTTAGCACGTCGCTTGATTTTACCAAGGTCTTGACTATCAGGAATTCTGATGCTGGAAGCGGGGTCTTTAGCGGCCATTTTTTGGTCATAATTCTCAAGTCCCGGATCTGTTTTGATTTCTCCGGTACTTAAATCGACAATCCTCACGCTTATTTTTTTAAAGGCTTCTTCAATCACAATGCCTGGTTTCATCAATCCCGCAACCTTTAAAATATTCTTTTTGGTTTCCAGGGTTTTATTGAACTCTTGAATTGGCTTAAGGCCAACCGCCGCCGCGGAAACCAACACAGAACAGACAATACAGAGCAATGTCGCTACGGTGACTGTTTTTGCTATGGAATCATTTGACATTGCGTTTTACCCTTCTTTTGATGTTTGCTTTAACAACGCAGTGATCGATCGTTGGCGCGCATAGGTTTCCCAAAAGAATCGCCAGCATCATTCCTTCCGGGAACGCGGGGTTGACGACTCGGATCAACACAACCATAAAACCGATCAATGTTCCGTAAATCCACTTCCCGGTCTTGGTCATTGAGGCCGAAACCGGATCGGTCGCCATAAAGACCGTGCCAAAGGCAAACCCGCCCAATACCATATGCCATGCCGGAGTTACTGTGAACATCGGATTGACAACACTACCCGCAATGCTGTTGAACAAGGTTGATAATAGGAAAGTTCCAATGACAATGCTTAACATGATACGCCATGAACCAATACCCGTGATGATCAGGATTACAGCCCCAATCAAACAAGCCAGTGCGGAAGTCTCACCCATGGAACCGGGAAGTACACCGACAAAGGCATCCCACCAGCTAACTATTTTTTCAATACCGGGCAATCCTTCGGTGACACCAACACCAAGAGGAGTGGCACCACTGAAGCCATCAACGGCAGTCCATACCGCATCACCCGAAATTTGTGCGGGATAAGCAAAAAACAAGAAAGCCCTGGCAGTTAGTGCCGGATTCAAGAAGTTTTTTCCAACACCACCAAAGATCTCTTTACCGATCACCACACCAAAAGAAATTCCGATAGCTGCTTGCCACAGTGGTAAAGTAGGAGGCAGGATCAGTGGAAATAATAACCCGGTTACCAAAAACCCCTCATTGATCTCGTGACCTCGAACAGCGGCAAATAATACTTCCCAAAAACCTCCGACCGCATAACTCACGATTAGCAATGGTAAAAAGTAGGTCGCCCCGTGCATGATATTCGCGAACCAACTTGAGGCACCAAATCCGATTCCCAATATACTTAATAAACCAGATCTCCAACCGGTGGCTGCTTGTAAGCCAATATCTTCCAAGGCCATGTTGGCTTGAAGACCAGTATTATACAAAGCAAAAAGAACACATGGAGTCGTCGCGATAACGACCATGATCATCATTCGTTTTAAATTCATGCTATCTCTAACATGCGATGCCTCTTTCGTTACTTCGCCAGGAGTATATAAAATCGTATCCACCATTTCATAAACAGCGAATAAACTCTTAAATTTACCCCGCTTACCAAAATGATGGTGATGACGATCCAGGAAATCTCGTAAAAATTTCATTTACCCATTCCTTTCAATTTTTGTCAGATTTTTTCGTAAAATAGATCCATAATTATATTTACCCGGACAGACGAAGGTACATGGCCCTAAGTCTTCTTCGTCCAGTTCCAAACATCCTAATAGTTGTGCTTGGTCGGTATCTCCCACGATTAGGGATCTTAATAAAAAAGTTGGCTGAATATCCAATGGCATTACTTTCTCATACATTCCAATCGGCACCATCGCTCTCTGGCTTCCTTCCCGAGAAGTGGTAAAACTGTATAGTTTACTGGAAAACAGTTTAGATAAGTAAACGCCTTTTACGGAAAATTTGTTCATTCCCGGGGCTAACCAACCAAAAAACTCACGCTTTCGGCCTTCTTCCAGCACAGAAACCTGAAGGTGGTATCGTCCCAAATATGCGAATGGTCCGTCTGCCTTATATCCGGTCAGTACAGAGCCAGAAACAACCCTATTTTCCTTTTGACTGGTTTCCCCACTCACCAAATCATCGATTGACGCGCCTAATCGGGTTTTGATGAGTCTCGGGTTATTTACCTCAGGTCCTGCCAAGGATATCACTCGATCAGTCAACAGCTTTCCGGTTGTGAACAGATGACCGATGGCAATGACATCTTGGTAATTAATCGTCCAAACCGTTTTGCTTGCGTGAACCGGATCAATGAAGTGAATATGAGTGCCTGATAGACCGGCAGGGTGTTTTCCCCGGAATTCTCTTTTTTCCGCGAATTCTGATTCCACACCAGGGATGTTCGCGTTAGGGGTGGTACAAAGGTAAGTTGTGCCATTCGTGAGTTTTGACAGAAGTTTAATTCCGTTTGTAAATGCGCCTCGCTGCTCGTTTAATATGACCGCCGGATCAGCTGCTAATGGGTTGGTATCCATCGCGTTGACAAATATGGAATTCGGGATTGTATCCAATTCTGGTATTTTACTGAAAGGCCGGGTACGTATTGATGTCCAGAGGCCTGATTTTACCAGATTATCTTGAACCAACTCCCGTGTCAGTCCTTCTAATTTCGTTTCCTCATAGGATTCGAATGTTTCTTCCGCGTCGCCTTCTAATTCAATCACTAGCGATTGCAAAACGCGTTTTGCCCCTCGATTGATGGCGGAAACTTTTCCCGCTCCGGGAGACGTATATATTACTCCGGGTGTTTTCTTATCAGAGAACAGAGCTTGTCCCAATTTTACTTGATCGCCCACCTTTACCAGCATCGTAGGCTTCATTCCATTATAATCGGACCCGATCAAGGCCACCGATTTTACTGAATTCCCCTCTGAGATCTGTTGGTTGGGTTCTCCCTGCATCGGGAGCTTTAATCCTTTTTTGATCGTGATCATTTCTATCCGAATACGGTTTTCTGAAAGGTTCTCTAATTGCTTAGTAGATCTTTGAACTGGCAAACAAAATAATACTCTTGAATCGGAATCGCCAAACTACCACATAGTTGGCAGCTGAATACATGATTCAAGTACGATTTGAATCAATCAATTTCGTGATAAAATCCCTCTTTCTAATGCTTTCCGAAAGGTAATTCAATAATTTCCTGTTGTTTTTTTAGCAATTGATTTAATTAACTGAAAGTATTAATTTTTTTACACATATAGGCAAAAACGATTAATAATTCGTGGGGTTTTTCAAGATATTAAAATACCGGATTGCTCGTATTCAAAGATTTCCTAGCAGCAGAGTTTCTCGCGCCACTCTGAAAATAAATTACCCTGGTTAATAGCAGATAGTTCTTTTAAACACAAGCTGGTAATGAAAGTGTCACCAGTTATCGGGTGAATTAGAGAATCTGTGTCATTTTCGTATCTGTCTATCCACAAATGCCGTTATTTTTATAAAATCCTGTAAATTCCTCATGCGTTTCGGTCCTTTCGGCTAGTTGATACATTTGCTTTACTTAACAAGTGAATATGTAGCATTTTGATCTTTAAAAAATCAGGAGATCAAATATCTACAAGTCTTTTATTTCATACCTTCGGTGTTCACCATTCTCAACTAAAGAAAACCGACTCGCAAGAACCCGCTATCAAGCAGCCAACCGGATCAATGCGGGGGAAACCAGAGGTCGCGGAAAACCTGAACCAGCTGGGAAAATTAGTGTTCCCATTAAGGATATCCGGGGGTATCCTCTTGATGAAAAATTCAAAAGATTGTTGAAAAACAAACTTATCGATAACTAGCCGAGTATTTCCCCAAACAGATATTAAATGTTTTTATATTTCAAATAATTATATATTCATATCGGTATTTAATCGATTGACACCTGATTACATTTAATTATATATAGATCAATACTTATTGTATTCGTATACAAAAACCATTAATTAGTTTTTATATTATTCAGTGCATATAGCTTGACACGTGATTGACAAGTTATCCGCGACCAAACAGCATCAAGATATTGTATACAAATACATGCGGATTGTGAAAAATGAAAAGAATTAAAGTTGTAAAAGGTCTAAAAAGTCAAGTATATCGGAATATTAAGGATGGTATTCTCAGTAGAACTTTACTACCAGGGACTCAGCTTAAAGAATCGGAATTGGTTCAGAAACTTGGTGTTAGCCGAACTCCGATACGTGAGGCGTTAAGCCAACTATCACAAGAAGGTGTTATTGAGATTTTCCCCAACAAAGGGGCTTTTGTAAAAAGTTGGGAAAAGGAGGAAGTCATTGAGGTACTTCATATACGCGAAGTACTGGAAGGGTTGTCCGCCAAACTCGCGACCCGACATCTGACCAATGAGATAATCGATCAATTTGAGAGTTACTTTAACGATTATCGGGAAGATAAAATTAGCTATGAACAAGCTGATCAAACCTTCCACACCGGCATTATAGAAGCGGCGAGGAGTATTCGCCTGCACGAGCTAATCATCAATTCACAAGACAATTTGCAAATGATGGACATGCGGAAAGTAAGCTTTAAAAGTCCAAGGCGGATCCGGGAATCTTTGCGGGAACATCAAGATATCATTGACTCTTTTAGAATTGGAAATGAAGACAAGGCAGAATACCGCACCCGGATTCATTTTCAAAATATCCGTGCTTATTACCAAAAGCACCTGGATCTCATCAAATAAACAGATACACCATACGAGAATCCTGGCAGGAAAAATATGAGCGAAATACGACAAACGCCACTCAATGCGATCCATCGCCAATCCGGTGGTAAGATGGTAGATTTTCATGGCTGGGAAATGCCTGTGCAATATGACGGACTAATCAGCGAACACTTAAGAACTCGCAACGCAGTTTCACTATTCGACGTGAGTCATATGGGGGAGCTAATGATAGAAGGCAGAGACGCCCTTGCCAATATTCAAAAACTTACCACCAACGACGCTTCCGCTCTCGCTATTGGGCAGGTTCAACTATCCGCCATGCTTTATCCCAACGGAACCATTGTTGATGATTTAAGCGTATATCGATTGGATGAGGAAAGATATCAGCTTTGCGTCAACTCAGCCAATACTGACAAAGACTTTGATTGGATCAAATCAAATACGGAAGGCGATTTAACCTGTGAGAATACATCGGCAAGCGTCGGACAAATCGCCATTCAAGGTAGGCATTCTGACGAAATCGTCCAAAAAATAACACCCTATCCGCTTAAAGATATTAAATACTACTGGTGTGCTGAAACAGAAGTGATTGCCTGCCCTGTTTTATTGGCGCGAATGGGTTATACCGGCGAGAATGGATTTGAGATTTTTTGTCAAAAGAATGATACCGAAAAAATCTGGAACGCGTTAATCTCATTAGGTGAACCATTTGGTATTGCTCCTGCCGGTTTAGGCGCCAGGGATACATTGCGTTTGGAAATGTGCTACCGCTTATATGGTAACGATATAGACGACCGGCACAACGTCCTTGAATCCGGTTTGGCATGGATTACCAAGTTGGAGGCATCTGACTTTATTGGTAAAGAAGCTGTAACAAAAGTAAAAGAACAAGGAGTCTCCCAAAAATTGGTTCCGTTTATACTCAACGACAAGGGGGTTCCGCGAAATGGTTACAAAATATTTGACGAAGCGGGTGAAACCGAAATCGGTGTTGTCACCAGCGGTACAAGTTCTCCGAGTCTGAAACAAGGTATCGGAATGGGATACGTCAAAAAAGGGTATTTTAAAAAGGATACGAAAATAAATATCCGAATACGGAAAAAACTTGTACCGGCAACAATTACGAAAGCCCCATTCGTAGTTGTCGCTAAATAGTATTTCATTCCCTTTTTATTAATCACTATTTAGGAGGTTTCAATGATAGCTCCCGAAGAACTAAAATATACTGAAGAGCATGAGTGGCTTAAGGTAGAAGGCGATACAATAACAATTGGAATTACTGATTTTGCCCAAAGCAGTCTGGGCGATATTGTTTATGTAGAGCTACCTGAGGTGGGCGCGAGCGTTGAAGCTGGCGAAAGTGTTGGTAACATTGAATCAGTGAAAGCCGTTGCCGAAATATACTGCCCCATTTCCGGTGAAATTATTGAGGTAAACGGGGAGTTAGAGGATCAACCGGAGCTGACTAATTCAGCACCATACGAAGATGGTTGGATATTGAAAGTCAAAGCTGATGCTTCAATGTCGGATCTCAGTAAATTTATGGATAGTGCCAGCTACACTGATTTCGCGAAATAAAAAAAGGGAGTAGGCCAAAGGCGTCTCTCGGTAATAATTTTTCGTTTCGAGATGCTCTATTCGATATTTTCTGATTTGGAACAGAAATTGTCGACTAATTGTCTTTATTGAAGCGGTAAATAATTGTTTTAAAGATATGTCCACAGCGGAAATTGTTTGGCCTTTTTTTGAAACAGAGACTGCTGGAATCGCGTTTTTTAAAGGACTAATTTAAAAGGATTTCATTTCTTCTGACATCTGTGATTGATCATTTAAAGATCATAGAGATTTCAGAAACCCAAACCAAAACATGAGGAGAAAAAATGGTACTGGACCCAACCAAAAACCCGGATTGGAAAATTGCTGAAGAAGCAGAAACAAGAATGAGAACCGTTCAGGAACTTGCTGAATTACTTGGCTTGAAAGACGAGGAACTTCTTCCTCAAGGTCATTATTTTGGGAAGATTGATTATCGAAAAGTACTGGGCCGCTTAAAGGATAAGCCAAACGGGAAGTATATTGACGTCACAGCGATTTCCCCAACACCTCTCGGTGAGGGAAAATCCACTTCAACCATGGGGCTTGT
Organism: uncultured Pseudomonadota bacterium; assembly: GCA_964549175.1. Classification (GTDB taxonomy): domain Bacteria; phylum SAR324; class SAR324; order XYD2-FULL-50-16; family XYD2-FULL-50-16; genus CAZJUM01. The sequence continues at coordinate 14,372 of CAZJUM010000021.1, forward strand.
CCAAGGTCTCGGAAAACGCGGAAAAAGTGTAACGGCGGCTATTCGTCAACCTTCCGGTGGCCCTACATTTAATATTAAAGGTTCCGCTGCCGGTGGCGGTCTCTCTCAGTGTATTCCCCTGACACCTTTTTCTCTTGGGTTAACAGGTGATATCAACGCGATCATGAATGCCCATAATTTGGCGATGGTAGCTTTGACTTCGAGAATGCAACATGAGAGAAATTATAATGACGAAACACTGGAAAAACTTTCCGGCATGAAACGAATTGATATCGATCCGACAAAAATTGAAATGGGTTGGATTATCGATTTCTGTTGTCAGGCTCTGCGAAATATTATCATTGGTATCAATGACGTCGGAGGAAAAACGGATGGTTTTATGATGAAGTCAAAGTTTGGCATCGCTGTTTCCTCAGAGATCATGGCGATCCTTTCTGTTGCGACCAGCCTAAAGGATATGCGAGAAAGAATGGGTAAAATCGTTGTGGCATACACAAAGAAAGGAAAGCCCGTGACCACCGCGGATCTTGAAGTAGATGGCGCTATGACAGCCTGGATGGTAGACGCCTTGAATCCCAACTTAATGCAAACCATTGAGGGCCAGCCGATTCTAGTTCATGCGGGTCCTTTCGCTAATATCGCTATTGGTCAATCATCAATTATTGCTGACCAGGTTGGATTAAAACTGGCCGATTACCACATTACCGAATCAGGATTTGGTGCTGATATCGGGTTTGAGAAATTCTGGAATCTAAAATGCCGATATAGCGGATTAAAGCCGGATTGCGCTGTTGTTGTCGCTACAATTCGCGCGTTGAAATGCCATGGGGGCGCCCCTGTTCCAATCCCCGGAAAACCGATGCCGGAAGAGTACGGTTCTGAAAACGTAGAATGGGTAGCTAAGGGATGCGCTAACTTGATTCATCATATTCGAAACGTACGAAAGGCCGGAATTAGCCCTGTTGTTTGTATCAACGCGTTTTTTACAGATACTGATGCTGAAATTGCTAAAGTGAGAGAACTCGCGGAAGCTGAAGGCGCAAAAGCGGCTGTATCACATCATTGGGAAAAAGGTGGCGACGGAGCGTTGGAATTTGCTGATGTCGTTGTTGAGGCTTGTGAGGAGCGGACTGAATTCAAATTCCTATATGAACTTGATGAGCCGGTTAAGCAAAGAATTGAAAAAGTGGCCAAAGAAGTGTACGGCGCCGATGGTGTTGAATACTCTAACGAAGCCAATGCCGCACTCAAGAGAATTGAAGCCGATCCCGAACTTGCTAAATTGGGACTTTGCATGGTTAAAACACACCTATCGTTGTCAGACAATCCAAGCCTCAAAGGTGTCCCGACAGCTTGGAAATTGAAGATTCGGGAAGTACTGACCTATGGTGGTGCCGGATTCATCGTGCCGGTTGCCGGGACAATTAGCTTGATGCCAGGATCAGGGTCTAACCCGGCGTTCCGAAGAATTGACGTGGATACCGATACCGGCAAAGTTCAAGGTCTTTTCTAAACGAGATATCTGAGTATATATCAGAGCTCCCGATCGAACCGGGAGCTCTATTAAAATCCGGAACAAATCGAAAATCAGTCTATAACTACAAAATCAGCGAAAATCAGTATTTAGACATGCGATTAATAGTGATTGGCTGATTTTGGGGTAGCTTTTTTGGTCCATCTTTATCACACAAGACGGAATGGATCTGATCAAACGGTTCGAGGGCTTCTCTCGGACCGTTTATTTTTGCCCGGCTGGTTATCCGACCATTGGCTATGGCATGTGGTGAAAAGCGATAAGGATTTTACAGCTTGCATCACCGGGAAGCAGCAGAAGAGCTATCGCGTCAAGATGCTGTCATCACCGAACGAACAGTTGAGAAAGATCTTTATAATAATTTTCAAACTTATCAGCGCTCGTGTCACAGCTTGTTCCGAAATACTGATTGTAATCGCCAATGGCCATATCAAGAAAGTCGCGGGATGGTTGATCTAGCGCCGCTGTATCAAAATCCTCATCCGGTAAAATACCATCTTCATTCTCAGCTTCATTAGCACCAAAGCTAAAGATTGTCGCAATTTTCAGCCCTGAGTCTCGTGACTTAAATTCTTTGTAGTATTTCTTAGCCACATCAATAGAGCTTACGGCAAAGATCGAATTGAAACCGTTTAGCCGGACTTGATTTCTAATTTCTTTGACTTTTTTGGCGGCATCTTTTTCTTTGTCTGAGGCAAGCTCAGCAATATTAGTCAGTTTACTGAATAAATAAGAACCACCATCACCTTTTGTTTTTTGTTTAAAATGCTCAAGGATGTAATCAGTGACCTGCGCGATACGTTCTGGCGAATTGGCAGCTGCTTCAATATCAATAGCGCGAACCTTTTTGTCCTTAACTTGATCTTTCATTTTCAAGGTGTTGATGCAATCAATTCTGAACAGCAATACGTTTTCATCATTGATGGCATCAACAATAGCATAAGCGTGAAGTTTCTGCCCAAAGGCTTGTTCGGTCGTTTTAAGATGTGGATTGCCGCCGGAAGAAGAGTTGGCCGCAAAGATGGGCGTGCCAGTGAAGCCAAAGATATGATATTTCTTGAAGGCTTTGGTAATCGCGGTGTGCATTTCCCCAAATTGCGAGCGATGGCACTCATCAAATATCAACACAATATGTCCATCAAAAACACTGTGTCCTTTATTCGCGGCAATGAATTTCGATAGCTTCTGAATGGTGGTAATAATGATTTTAGCGTTCGGATCAGCGAGCTGTTTTGTTAAAATGGCTGTACTGGTGTTGGAGTTGGCTGAGCCTTTTTGAAACTTGTCGTACTCTTTCATGGTTTGATAATCGAGGTCTTTTCTATCAACCACAAAGAGTACCTTGTCCATTCCCTCCAGCTGGCTGGCAAGCTGCGCGGTCTTAAAGCTGGTGAGCGTTTTGCCGCTTCCTGTTGTATGCCAGATATAGCCGCCTGCATCGACAGTAGCGAGCTTCTTATGGTTGGTGGCCATGGCTATGTGGTTCATAATGCGCTCTGCTGCTGTAATCTGATACGGGTGCATGACAAGCAGAAGTTTGTCAGAGGTAAACACGCAATATTTCGTCAATATTGAAAGCAATGAATGCTTGGAGAAGAACGTCTTACTAAAATCAACAAGATCAGAAATGCGCTTGTTCTTCGGGTGGTGGGACGGGGATTTTTATTTTCTCTATATCTTTTTTAGCAATATCAATGACTTTTGCTCCGTGTGCATAACGTCTTTTTTCATAAAAAAAATCATCAGTCTGAAGGTAATAAGCAATATATTTAGGATTCTGATTATGCTTGAAAATCATGGTATGACCGCCAGTTCCAATCGTTCCTTGCCTAACCAAGCAACACATTTACAAACATCTTCAAGGTTCTCACTTGTAACCGCGATAACAATATCTCCTGTTTCAACCTGCTTTAAAGAAGCCGCCAAATCCTCAGAAACAAAAGTTTTTGTCTTATCTGCATATATACCGTAATGTGTATATATCTGGCCATAATGAATGCAGCCAACACCACTCTCGGTAAAATCTTTTTTCTGCAAACCATTCCCGCGTACAAACATACCTACTTCTCCGAGTGCTTGCCATCTGACGAAACAGCCCCTCTTTCTACATTTCCACCGATTTCATCGAATGAGAGGAGGGAGTTTCGATAATACGCATATTGCTTTTGCCGCGCCTCCAGCTCCGCCTTCAATTTGGTGAAGCTATCCAGTATGTCAACAATTTCTTGTTGTACTGGGATGGGTGGAAGTGGAACCTTAATCGTGGACATTACATTACTCATGAGCTTTGGATTACCCATACCGCTATATACATAGCTTTTTGCCATGATGCTCAGCACATAATAAAGAGATTTGAAATTAATTATTTCTGGTGAATTGTTGCTGATCAATCCGCAAACATTCGTGATACTGAATTTTTCTTTTTCACGATAAAAAACTGATCCAGCATTAGCGCCATCGGTTGTCCACGTTATGAAAGTCCCAACTTGATCATATGTATTAATCCTTCCAAAAACACCGTTATTCGCGGTCTGTGAAGAATAGACGGGATAGTCTCCAGCATTATCCCTATGATGACCTTTCGACATTACGCGCCCTCTTGAAAGCGTGCATATCTCGCCGAGAGTCGTATATTCCACCCCATTCGGACAATATTTTTTGATCAAATCATCAATTCCGTTCATCTTCTGTTTCCTCCGTCATTCCGCGCATAGCGAAGCGGGCCTGCTGAACGCTGGAATTACGTAGAATTCCTTCCATCATTCTGCGCGTAGCGAAGCGGAGTCGTAGAATCCAACCACTCGTCAGCCAAGTCATCCCAATTGGGGTTGTTTTTTTCGATCAGATCTATTTTCCATTGTCTGTTGCGGTTTTTGATTTTTTTCTCAAGACTGATTGCTGCTGTCATATCTTGCCCTTGCTCAAACCAGACTAAACGAGTCACATGGTATTTTTTGGTAAAACCCTCCAATAAATGATGTTTATGTTGATAAATACGGTATTCTAAATTGCTGGTAACACCTGTGTATAACGTGCCATGTTTTTTATTGGCTAGAATGTATACCTAAGCTGACTTTGTCATGGTCTACTCCTAGATATGGATTCCGCGACTTACGCGCGGAATGACATTTTCTCCACCTCAAATTTTATCTGTTCAATTAGATTCCGCGACTTACGCGCGGAATGACTACAAGCACCGGCACGAGTTGAGGTCGGTGAATCGATTCCGCGACTTACGCGCGGAATGACTACCTGATGGTGATGCTTAATTTGTTTTCGAGTGTCAAACAGCATCTCCCTCCAAATCGGCAACGATGGCATCAATCTGTGTGCGTAGCTCGCTTTGACGAGCGACGATTTTCTCAATCTCGGCATTGAGTTCTGTGATATTGATTACTTCACGGGTATCTTCCGGCTCAACATAGCTGCCGACGCTGAAGTTATAATCTTTGTCTGCGATCTCTTTATGATCAACAAGGCGGGAAAAGTGATCATGCGTTTCGCGGCTGGCATAGCAATCTAAAACTCTTTTCATGTGACCATCATTCAGCTTATTCTTCGCTGAGCCGCGTACAAACTCATTGGTAGCATCAATGAACAAGACCTTGCTGTCAGACTTGTTCTTTTTCATCACCAAGATGCAGGTGGCAATGGTGGTGCCGAAGAATAAATCGGTTGGCAACTGGACCACCGCGTCCACATAGCTGTTATCGACCAGATATTTCCTGATTTTCTTCTCCGCACCGCCGCGATACATTGCCCCGGGGGAGGAAACGATAGACGCCGTTCCGTTTGTCGCCAACCATGATAGGCAATGCATCACAAACGCCAGATCGGCCTTTGATTTCGGTGCCAGCACCCCCGCAGGTGTAAAGCGGTCATCGTTAATCAGCAGAGGATTGGCATCGCCACCCCATTTGATGGAATATGGCGGATTGGAAACGATGGCTTCAAAAGGTTCGTCGTCCCGGTGGTGGGGATCGGTGAGCGTATCACCGTGGGCGATATCAAACTTTTCGTAGTTGATGTTATGCAGGAACATGTTAATCCGGCACAGGTTATAAGTCGTGATATTGATTTCCTGACCAAAGAAACCGCTGCGGACACTTTCTTTGCCCAGCACCTTGGCAAATTTCAGCAACAAAGAGCCTGAGCCACAGGCAGGGTCGTATACCTTGTTGATTTCCTCTTTGCCGACAACGGTAATACGCGCCAGAAGCTCTGAAACCCCTTGCGGGGTAAAGAATTTACCTCCCGACTTACCCGCATTGGCCGCATACATGGTCATCAGGTACTCATAGGCATCACCAAAGAGGTCGATGGAATTGTCGTCATAATTTCCAATGGGTAGATCACCAATGGCATTAAGGAGCTTCACCAGCTTTTCGTTGCGCTTTACAACGGTGGCACCAATCTTGTTGCTGTTGATATCTAAGTCATCAAACAGCCCCTTCATATCGCTTTCGCTGTCTGTGCCTTGAGCGAATGCTTCGATATTCTTGAAAACAGTTTCGAGAGTTTCATTTAGGTTGACATCATTTGCCGCACGTTTGCGGACATTTTCGAATAATTCACTGGGTGGATGAAAAAGCCCTTTTCGTCGAGGATAAGATCGCGAGCACGTTCCGCATCGCTATCACTTAAAGCGGCATAGTTAAAATGATGCTCGCCAGCTTTTCTTTGCTCCTCATTTATGTATGAGCTTAAATTGTCTGAAATGAAGCGATAGAACAAAATGCCAAGCACATATTGTTTGAAGTCCCAGCCATCGACGCTGCCACGCATATCATTGGCAATCCGCCAGATTGTGGAATGTAACGCTGAGCGCTCTTGTTCTTTTTTTGTATCAACCATTACTTATCCTCACTGTTCTGCTCTTGTTCACTAATCCGGCGATCTATCTCGCTCTTCCGAAGCCGCCACGCGTTGCCCACCTTAAATCTCGGAACCTTACCTTCAAATGCAAAGCGGTAGGCCGTTTTCTCCGCAATCTTGAGATAATCGGCGAGCTCTTTAACGCATAATATCATCATTAATTTTTAAAATGGAGCCGTGCAGCGATACGGTAACGATCAGAATGCTTGAGGATGATTTTGAAGGCTTTATGAACACCTCCAAATACGCCAAACGGGCCAGGTGCTCAAACGATACAGCACTTCGGGATATTCAAGAGCTGAAAGAAAGAGAAATTTTCATTCAGAATCCTGGCGGTGGTCGAAGCACCAGCTATAGATTGCCGGATCGAGAAGATTAAATCTTTTGTAATTGTTCAGCTAATTTCTCTCTGGTGGCTCCATAGTCTCGAAGAGCTA